>JAPYWM010000069.1 GCA_028276345.1 Sphingobacterium sp. | reverse complement strand
CCGCCCGATAGACTTCTTTCCGTAAGTCTATTGGCGATTGGGGATACTGCGCCCGAAAAGCTGCCAGTAGGTCCTCCGGAAGTTCCTCATGCAGCAAGGCAGATAGGAGGTGCTTTCCCAGGTCGGCACCGCTCCCCTCATCCCCTAAGAGATAGCCGTGCCCGCCTCGCTGCTGGACGATCTGCTCGCCATCATACAGGGCGCAGTTGGATCCCGTCCCGAGAATACACACAATCCCCCTTTCCCGTCCCCAGGCCGCCCGAGCAGCCCCGATTAGGTCATGCGCTACAACGATCTCTCCAATCTCCGGAAAATTCTCCTGCAAAACAAGCCGAATGGTAGTCTGGTTTTCAGCATTATGTAAGGCGGGGCCATAGTAGTAGAGGGTTTTTGGCCAGGGCCACTGTGCCTCGGTGAGGGCCTTTCGGACAGCCGCGAAGTGCGCCCGGGCCGCAGCAATTCCCCCTTCAGCCTCCAGGTTGAAGCCCACTAAACGCAGGCGAACCCCATCCGACCGCATCCAATCGGTTTTCGTGGCCCCGGCTTCCGCTATCCAGAACACCACCCCCAAAGAACGCAAATCTTTTCCTACCTTTGCCCCGGTATGCCTGCCAAAACCAAAGAAACTTCTCTGGAAGCCCGCATCGTTGAGCTTTACAAACAGCTCACCGTCGAGGACAAAATCAAGCAGGTAAGCGTCTACAGCTTCTGCAAACAGCTCGGCATTTCGGAGGCGGACTTCTATCAGCACTTTGCCTCGCTGGATGCCGTGGGCCGAAAAATCTGGGGCACTTACGCCGAAGAAGTCATCAACGCCCTCAAAAACTCCGAAACCTACGCCCAGTATGGCGCCCGAGAAAAGATTCTCGCCTACCTCTACACGTTCTTTGAAAATGCCGTCAGCGATCGCAGTTTTATCGCTAAAACGTACATGAACTTCTCCCTGCTGCGTACGTATCAGCGGCGCTTTCGGGCGTATGCGATGGAAGTGATTCAAGAAGGGGTCATTGCAGACGAAATCAAGTCCCGGCATTTAGAGGGGCTTTATCTGGATGTGCTGTGGGGTGTGCACTGGGGGCTGATTCGGTTCTGGCTCAATGACGAGTCGGAAGGCTTCGAAGCGACAACCAAGGCGATAGAGACCTACATGCGGGTGCCGCTGGAGCTGATGGGCGAAAATGTGCTGGATAGCGCATTTGAGGCGATAAAGTTTACCCTGAGTCAGCTCAAGCTTCCGAAGCTGACCCTTCTCTCCTAAGAAGGCCGTAGCTCGGATAAGGTGACTTTGCCGCGCATATCTGAGCGGGTCGCAAACCTGGAGGAGGCACAAACTCTGGGGATGGCTCAGCGCGTGCGCGATCGCCGCGCCCAGGGTAAGGAAGTAATCTCCATGCTTCTGGGAGAGCCGGACTTCCCGGTTCCGTTGCCTATTCAGGAGGCGGCCATAGCCGCTATTCGGGAAGGGGTAGCGCCTTATCCGCCTGTGGCTGGCCTACTCCCCCTGCGAGAAGCCATTGCCCATTACTACGAGCGCCAGTATGGGGTACCCGTCTCGCCCCAGCAGGTTGTCGTCTCCAGCGGCTCCAAACAGGCTATTTACAACACCCTGCTTACCCTGCTGAGCCCCGGCGAGGAAGTGATCATCCCCGTACCCTACTGGGTCTCTTACCTACCGCTTGTCTACCTGGCAGAGGGCCGGCCTGTGCTCGTGCCCACCAGCCCCCAGACCCAGTATCGCCTCACCCCCGAAGCCCTCGAGAAAGCTATTACACCCCGAACCCGAGTCCTCATTCTCAACTCCCCCGCTAATCCTACCGGCACTACCTACACTCGTGCTGAACTATCCGCCCTGATCGAAGTGCTCCAAAACCACCCCCACGTCTGGGTGCTCTCCGATGAGATATATGACCTGCTCAGCTATGAGGAGCGGACCGTGTCCGCCTTAGAGTTTGAGGCGGTACGGGACCGAACGGTCGTATGCAATGGCTTCTCTAAGGCGTTTGCGATGCCGGGGTGGCGCTTAGGGTATCTAATTGCCCCGGTGGATATTGCGCAGGCCGCTACGAAAGTGCAGGGCCAGACCACCGCCGGCGCCAACATCATCGCCCAAAAAGCCGCTCTCGCTGGCCTCTCCGGCGACATAGAGGCCCTTGTAGCCCCCATGCGAAAGGCCTTCGAGCAGCGCCGTAACGCTATCTACACCTACCTCTCCACCCACCATCCCGAAATGCATCCCTACAAACCTGAAGGCGCCTTCTACTTCTTCCTCAGCGTAGCGGCTTACCTCGGCAAAAAAACGCCTCATGGTACCCTTTTGCACACGGCCGACGACGTGGCAGACTACCTCCTCGAGGAAGGCGTGGCCGTCGTGCCGGGCACCGGCTTCGGGATGAATACGCACATCCGCATCAGCTACGCCGTGGCGCTCTCAGAAATCGAGCGGGGACTCCAGCGGCTCACCCAAGCTCTGCATGCCCTGGCTTAAGACCCTGCGCTGGAGTCTCGGAATCACGACAAGCCTCCTCCTGCTGGGAGTCCTCTGGCCCATCCGCTGCTATCATTATGAAGCCCCTCGCCCCTTCTCGGGCAAAAGATGGTACAACCCCTTCGACCAGGACTCCCTCACCTGGAGTCGGGCTAACTTTCATATTCACAGCCGCACCTGGGGCGGCCTCACGGAGGGCGAAAATCCCCCATCCGTCATCGACTCCGCCTACCGCAGCTTGGGCTTTACTTATTACGGGATCACCGACTACCACCGGGTCAATCCCGCCTCGCCCATCCCGCTCTACGAACACGGCTGGGGCCTGCGAAAATTCCACCAGCTCGTCTTCGCCCCAAAAACTATCCTCTGGTGGGATTTCCCCTGGCCTTTCACACAGGATATCTACCAGAGCATCCTCGCCCACCTCTACGAAACCGCCCCACTTATCGCTATCGCCCATCCTTTCTTCAACCCCTACCAGACCTGCCCCGGCGACGTCCTACGCCACCTAAGCGGCTACCACGCCATAGAGGTGCTCAACCGCTACGGCGACTCCATCAGCGAATGGGATAGTGCCCTTTCCGCTGGCCACTATGCCACCCTCCTGGCCAATGACAACGTTCACGACGTGCATAACCCCCACCAGATTACTACTCGCTGGACAGAAATTCTCCTCCCTCCGCAGGCCTCCCAGGACCAGCTCCTCCAGGCCCTCCTCCAAGGCAAAACAGTCGGCTACAAAAATATCTATGCTGTTCCGATTGAGGAAGGGGATTATCCGGTCTTCCGGCATATTCGTGTGGTTGACGATAGCCTTTCGGTCCTAATAAGTGAAAAGGTGGATAGTATCCGAGTCATCGGGCAGGGAGGGCAGGTTCGGGCGATAGCTACGGGGACAGACCACCTGCGCTATCCCATTCGGGAGGAAGATAGGTACTTGCGAGTGGAGTTTTATACGCCGCGGGTGGTAGCGTATAGCAGTGCCTTATGCCGGGGCGAGGGGCCCGTGCGGCGACTACCCCCGCCAGAAAACTCAGCCCTAACGTGGCTGTGGCGACTGGCGCTCCTAAGCGGGATAGCCCTCCTCCTGCGCTTCATCGTAAGACGGTAATCGTCCCACTTCGCTGGAGGGCCTGGCCTGAAAAGAGCTGCCCCTCCCACACAAAGGCATAAACGCCTTCGGGCACTACTTCGCCTGTCTGTGTGCGGCCATCCCAGCGTGGCGGTAGCTCCTGCGTCTCCCAGATGAGCATCCCCCACCGATCATAGATGCGCAGCCGGCTAAACTGAAGCGGCGGCGCCACGATGAGAAATATATCGTTGACCCCGTCACCATTGGGCGTGAATGCCGTCGGAATAAATATCCCCTGAAACGGCCGCACATAAATCGGCCGGGCAAAGGTATCCAGACACCCTTCCGGGCTGCGGCTTATCAGATACACCCAGAAAAGCCCCGCCTGCCCAAAGGCATGCGTATACGTGGGACTCCCCGGAAAAGTATCCCCGCCAATCACCCACAGATAGGCCACCCCGCCTTGCGAGCTGTCCGTCAGCACTACCGGCTGTCCCAGTTCTACCGAGTCCGTCGGCATCATGACAAAGTAGGCTTGCGGCGGATCATAGAGAAAGAGCAGAAAAGGGTCGCTTTCGGCCAGGCCGCATACTTGCTGGGCCTGCACCGTGTACAGGCCCGGCTGACTGACGGTAAGGCTTGCCTGAGTGGCTCCGGTTATGGGCGCCCCATTGTAAAACCACTGGTAGGAAAGCGAAGGGGGTGAGGTGGTGAGGGTTAGGCTTCCACCTGGACAGATGCTCTGGGGAGAAGCCGGCACGATCTGGACAGCTGGCGCGGGAAGGCCCCGCACTTCCACCGATGCACTATCAGCGCAGGCGGAGACGCCGCTTATATGCACCACCACCGTGTAGAGGCCGGGTTGGTGCACCCAGAGTGTGGGGCCGGTGTGGCCCGTATTCCAGGTGTAGAGGTAGTTGGGGTTGGGATTACTCACGCTAAGCAGGGTAGAGTCGCCGGGGCACAGGTCGATGGGGCCAGGCGGCAAAAGAGCCACAGTCGGACGCCGCAGGCCTAACGCAAAAGGCGTGGGACTAAGGGTCAGGCCAGCTTCCTCTACGAAAGCCAGCGGCACCCCACCCACCACCTGCCCGCCCGCACTATCCCACAGACTCCCCGTCCAATGCGCCATCAAGTCGTAAGGCGGGTCTGTGCCTGGCTCATAGCTGAGCGCGACTTTGGCGGTAGCTGGCCCGGAAATGTGATGAAAGTAGTCAGGATTGATTAGACAGAAAGCCGGGTGATGCTGACTGCGGGGATAACCTTCGGTCGTAGCGTCCCGATTGGCAAAGCGCGCATTATACAGCCCATCCTGGGAGGGGGTGAGCTGAATAGGCCGATAGCGTAGCACAGGCACCGAGTCTCCCAACGGATACACGTAGGTCTGCCCCGATAGGCAAAGCCGTTGCAGCGCCCCACCTACATCACTCTGCACAAATCCCGTCCCCCGTACGATAGACGTCGGGTCGGCCCGCCAATGGTAAAGCGTCTCCGCGTGGGTGCTCAGCATGTGATTCCCCAGGTCGAGCCAGTGCCGCACATACGCCGACCGACCTAAGTGCTTACTGCTGGTGCCGCGCAGCTCCAGCGTGTCAAAGTGTATCGGGTCCGTACCCGTAATCCACTGATAGTCGCCCCAGAGCTGGACCTTTCCAGGCGCTACAGGCTGGCTATTCGGAAAGCTCGCCCGAAAGTGCTCATTCCCGGCCTGATTGTCTATCGTGTCGGTGACGTACAAGGCGCCCGAGTGGTACCATAGGCCGCCTTGACGATTGGTCATGGAACCCTGTACGCTGACGATCGTGCCGGGCGTCGTGCGAATCACTTCCCCCCAATTGCTCAGCGCCGGACTCTGCGCATATAAAACAAGTCCAATCCAGCCGAAAACCCCGCGCATCCTGCCAAATCTACGAAAAAGTTGTCTTTTCTATATCACCAGGCTGCGTTGAGGGCCTCTTCGTCCCAGGTCTCGCCAAACCTGCCCTAAGAGCCACCCCACCACAAAGCCGCCCACATGCGCCCAGTAAGCCACACCCCCCACATCGCCCTCCATAGAAACCGCCTGACAGCCTCCACTCAAAAACTGAATCAGAAACCACAACCCGATGAATAAGCCTGACGGTAAGGTTCCCAGAAAGAACGGAGGCCACCAGACCAGCACGCGTGCCTGCGGAAAGAAAACCATGTAGGTGCCCAGCACCCCAGAAATGGCCCCCGACGCCCCCACCATCGGCACCATGGAGTCAGGTCGAGCCACCACCTGTAAAATCACCGCCCCGAGCCCCGATAAAAAGTACAACAGCAAAAATCGCCATGCTCCCAGTCTATCCTCTACGTTGTCCGAAAAAATCCAAAAATACCACATGTTACCAAGCAGGTGGCCCCAGTCCCCATGCATAAACATAGAGGTAATGACCGGCTCCAGTGGAAAGCTACTGGCGACCCAGACACTGGGAATGAGCCCCAGCTCCTGAATGGCTTCTTGAAAGGCCTCGCTTCCCTTCTCCCAGTGCATGACAAACACTATCGTGTTGATAGCGATCAGCGCAAGGGTGAGCAGAGGAAAGCGTTCGGTAGGATTAGCGTCTCGAATGGGTATCATGGCCAAACCAGGATAATGTGGGTGTAGGGTGGGGCTTCGTAGAGGGAGTCGCGGCGGATGGCGATAGCGCGTCCATCCGCCCCTAAGTTCCAGAAGTGCCCTAAGAGGAAGACATTGAGGCCGATGGCGCCGCGCTGCCATTGGGGGAGACGGCCTCCCATTGCGTAGGTTTGCCATGCCTGCCCCTCCGAGAGAAGCGTATCGCGGACATCCTCAGGCCTGGCCCAGCCGCTGTAACCCCGCCAGGGCGTCCCCCAGCACGAGTCCCCCATGAGATACGAAGGCACCGCCCAGATATCGGCCTCACCGATGGCTTTATAAGTGGTGGGATACCAGCTATCGGCACAGATGAGTACGGCTAAGCGCTTATCCCCGACGGCATAGGTGCGGAGCGATTCTACCGGCGCCGGCTGAGTAAAATCCAGCTCCGTCGCAATGGGGTACACCTTGCGTGTGATGCCGAGGGGCTTGCCTGTGGGGCCATAAACGACAGAGACATTTTCCAGAGGGGCCGCCGCCTCGGTAGAAACAACAAGCGAGTCGCCAACAATTTGCGCCCCGGGCAAAACAATAGATCCCGCCACGATAGTTATACCGTAGCGGGCTGCGAGGCGAGCGAAGGTGCGATGATAAGCAGCCGCCATCTCCGGCGCTTTGATATGGAAAGCCGCAGCAGCATCGGGGTCTTTCCAGCCAGCTTTACGAGCAGCTTGCCGGTACTGCCAGAACATCCAGGGCCGCCGCAGGACAAACCATA
>JAPYWM010000068.1 GCA_028276345.1 Sphingobacterium sp. | reverse complement strand
CGAGGCTTTGGGGGCGGTTGCTGGCAAAGTAGAGGGTATCGCCCAGGATGATAGGGGCATCCTCATCGTAAGGGCTGTTCAGTTCAGTGATGGGTTCGGGTTTACTGAAGCGGCCATCGGGGAGGCGGCGGGTACGCCAAAGGTCTTTGCCGCCCTGGGTGCCTTTGCGGTCAGAGGAAAAGATAAGTTCACCCGTCTTAGGATCTTCGCAAATGGCGTCTTCGCTGCCCTTGCGGCTATTGGGGAAGACCTTCCACAGGACGGGCTCTGACCAAAGCGATCCACTTAGCGTGGAGATGTAAAAATCACCCCGACGGCGGGCAGAGCGATAGACGACCATGGTGTCTTTGCCCAAAAAGCCAGCAACCCCCTCGTGAAACTTTCCAAAAAAGCCCATGCGAAGGAGGCTGGTGTCTTTCAGGGGGGAGACATACAGGGCTTCGTAAGGCAGGAGGTCTTCCGGGGCCAGGCCACGATTAGGGTCCCGCCGGCTGATAAAGTACAGCGCATCGCCATGGCGGAAGACACAATAGTCCATCTCGGGGGAATTGAGCCGGGAGAAGTTGTAGACTTTCCAGACATAGTCTGTTGGGGGAGGTTCTTTGTAGCCGAGCATTTGCTTAGTCCAATCAAGCGCTGTGGAAAGATAGATGATGGAGTCGGCATCCTGAAGGCGGCTCAGGGCGTTTTCTAAGTAGCGCTGGGCCGTCCTCAGGTCCTCCGCATATAGGCAGAGGAGGCCAAACTCAGCGACGAAGCGCACATCTGTCTGGTCAGGATTGCATTCGGCGAAGGCTTCCCGATAGAGCGCATACGCTTTGGCTTTATCTTGGAGGGCGTAAAAGCTACTTGCGGCATAGAGTTTGGCCTCCGGTGAGAGCGGAACGCCCTCTTTTTCTTTGTTCTCAAAGGCTTTGACCACATCCAGGTACTTGCCCCGATAATAGGCCCGAATCGTGCCAGAAGGGAAGTTCGCAGTCTTGATAGCAGCGCTGCCCTGGGCTCTTAGCTCAAAAGAAAGTACAAGGCATCCAACCAAGTACCAGAGCACCTGAGAAGAAAGCAACTTTCTAAGGCCAGAGTAACCACTTCTCATACACACAAAGGTAAGCAAAAGCGCGTACATAGGCGAAACTACTTGCTGGGGTTTCTGATTGGCGGCAAGGCAGAGAGATGTACATTTGCCTAATGCGGTGGGCTGGGATAGGGTTGCTGGGCACAAGCCTGCTCATAGCCCAGGTGCAAGGGATAGTACGAGCCGGTGGGGAGCCAGTGGTGGGGGCTCGGATATGGTGGCATGGAAGTGGCGATGGCGCTATTACCGATACGCTGGGACGGTTTACGCTGCCGGAGCCCCAGGCCTACCCGGCTTACCTGCGAGTGGAGGGCGAGGAGGACAGCCTGGTGATACGAGAAAAGCCCATGGGCCCACTTGAATGGGATCTCCCCCCCCGGCTAACGCTCTCCACACAGACGATTACCGGGACACCTCCAGCCCGAACGCTCTCTTCCCAGAATGTACAAAGTGTGGAAACCTGGTCGCGTGCGGCGTTGACTTCGGCGCCATGCTGTAACTTGTCGGAGGCCTTTCAGGGGTCGGCCGTCGTAGACGTCTCATTAGAAGGGAGTGCCATGGGACTTCGGCAGCTGCGGCTCTTAGGTTTTGAGCCGGCCCATAGTCCACTCCTCGTTGAGAATAAACCCCTTAGTTGGAGTGTGGGGCGCCCTTGGAGTGCTGCGTTTCTGCCTGCCCTCTGGATAGACCACCTCTCCTTAGCAAAAGGGATCGGGAGCGTCCTGAATGGGCACGATGGTCCAGCCGGCCAAATTCAGGTCTTTTACCTGCCGGAGACGGAGGAGGCCTCTTCGGCGATAGAGCTATTTAGCCGTACGACAGGGGAGGTGCTGGGGGCTTTCCGATACCATGACACGACGGGCCGATGGCGAAAGCTCTGGCTTGGACAGGGCGGCGGCACACCCTGGGAAAGCGGCTTCCTCCAAGACCATAATGGCGATGGGTTTCTGGATGTGCCCCTCTATCGGCAGGGGCAGACCCACCTCAAGCTGTACCGGCGGCCAGCTTCGGGGGGACTGGTGGAATGGGAAGTAGGAGGGCTTTATGACTACCGGCGGTCAGGACAGCTCTTCATTTCGGAGCCGGCGCAGGTGGCGCGAATGGAAGGATGGGCGGCGTTTCAGACTATCTGGCAGGTGTATGCTTCGGGACGGCGGGGATGGGTATGGCGAAAAGGACGTGGCCTGAGCCTTTTATGGCATGGGCGGCTGTGGGAGCAGCGGAGCTACCCCGGCTTAGCCGAATATGCAGCGAAGGTGCCCAGTGGGTGGGTTAGCCTTATCTATCGGCAGCCGATTGGCGATACGCGGCTTTTGTGGAATGTAGGGCTATCAGCTTACGCCAATGATATTGTAGAGCGTTTGCGGGATCCCGTGCGGCTGGATAGTAGCTGGCGGCGGCTGGAGGGGGTTCCTGGTGTGGCTTCCGAGCTGAGTTGGACGCCTTCGGTGCGGTGGTCGGTCGTCTTAGGGGTACGGGCCGACTGGCATTCCTATTACGGGTGGCAAGGGGTACCCCGCTTGCATGTGCGCTGGGCTTACACAGAGGGGGGGGCGCTCCGTCTCTCGGCTGGGCGCGCTTGGCGAGTCCCCGATCCCATCGCCGAAAATCTCCCTTTTCTCTTCTCTGCCCGAGCCTGGCATATAGAATGGCCCAGTTGGCCCCCCTTAGAAAGCGCCTGGAGCAGCGGTTTTTTCTGGACGCAGGCCGTCTCTCTTTGGGGCGGCACTTTCCGTTGGCAGGTAGATGGCCTCCTGTCTCGGATTTACAATCTATCCGTTCTGGACATGGAAGACCCCTGGCAGGTGCGTCTCTATCGAGGCGAAAAGCCGGCCCCCTATCAGACGCTCTTTATCGAAGTACAGTATGCGTGGCAAGACCAGCTAAGGGTGTCTGTGAGTTATAAGCATCAGGAGGTGTGGTGGCCCTTACGGGGGGAACTGCGGATGCGGCCCCTTTTACCGCGAGACCGGTTTACCTTCTGGGTGACGGCCAATCCCCTCTCCCGTCGCTGGCAAATCGATCTCCTTGCGGCCTATGCGGGGTGGCTCCGGGTACCTTCTACGGCCGCTTGGCCCGAAGCCTACCAGCGCAGTACGACGGGCGGCTTCTTCTGGATCGTCACGCCACAGCTCACCTACCGGCTGGATCAGTGGGAGGTGCAGGTAGCGGTAGAGAATCTTCTAAACTATCGTCAGCCGGCGCCGGTGATTGCAGCGGAGCAGCCCTTCGGGCCGTATTTTGACCACAGCCTGATATGGGGACCCATCATGGGGCGCATGGCCTCCATAACGCTCCGATATAACTGGTGAAGAAAATATACTTTTGGGGCATGTGGCGCTTTCTGAGACTGGTGCTGGCGTTTCTGGTAGCCTTCATCATAGCGGTGGTCCTGGGGACGCTCCTCCTCACGCTGAGCTTTACCGGAGCAGTGGTGGCCCTCTCGCAAAAGCAAAAACCTATCATAGCGCTGCCAGACAGCAGCTGGCTCTATATCCCGCTGACAGGCGAGCTGCGAGAATATCAAAGGGACGACTTAGAGGCACCCTCGTTCTCCGTGCTGTCGCTGGCATTTTCGGAACCGAAGGCCTCGGTGCCCACCTTGGAAGAGCTGCGCAGAGCGCTGGAGGCCGCTGCCGAAAATAAAAAAATCCGCGGTATCGTGCTTTATGCCGGCGCACTGGGAGCTAATCCAGCTCAAGTCCAGCAGATTGGCCGGTGGCTACGAGATTTCCAGAAAAAAAGCCAGAAACCTATCCACATTTACGGAGAGTACTACACCGAGAAGACCTATTATCTGGCGGCGCTGGCAGATAGTGTATTCATGTATCCCGGGGCAGGTGGGGGCATAGAGTGGAATGGCGTCACAGCGGAAGGGATATTCTTTCGAAAGGCCTTTCAGCGGTGGGGAATTCGGCCCATCCTGGTGCGCGTAGGCAAGTACAAGTCCGCAGCAGAGAGCTTTACCGAAGAACAGTTTAGCGAAGCAAACCGGGAACAGCTACGCCTACTTTTAGAGGTTGTCTGGACAACCTGGATAGATAGTGTTTCAGCTTGGCGGGGCGTACCCGCAGAGAGTTTGCGCACCTGGCCGGACACGCGTATTTTCCTCTCTCCTAAGGAGGCTAAAAATGCCGGCCTGGTGGATGCGCTTCTTTCCTGGGAGGACTGGCAAAAGGCTTTTACTGGAGAATACAGCACGAAGAACAAACGGCTCATTCCGGTGTCGCGGCTTTTGCGGGAAGTAGAGGAAAAGAAGGAGAAGGCGCCGAAGGTTGCGATTTTGTACGCAGAAGGAGCGATTGGGCCGACAGAGGACCTTCAGGCAGAGGACATGGTGCCAGAAATAGAGCGGCTCCGCCAGGATACCACGGTAAAGGCGGTGATTTTACGGGTAAATAGTCCAGGCGGGGCGGTGCTGGATTCAGACCGGATGGCTACTGCGCTCAAAGCCCTCAAAGCCGAAAAGCCCCTCATCGTCTCCATGGGCGGAGTAGCCGCCTCGGGTGGCTATTACATCTCGGCCTATGCCGATTCAATCTTTGCTGAACGCACGACCATCACAGGCTCTATTGGCGTGATTGGTGTTCTTTTCAATATACGCGAGCTGATGGAGAACCATTTAGATCTTCGCTCGGATCGGGTGCGGGTAGGGGGCCGGTATGCAGATTTCCTTAGTCCGTACCGGGAGCCAGATGCGGCGGAGATAGCGCGTTTGCAGGGGGCTATTGATGAGGTGTATCAGGAGTTTTTGCAGGTGGTGAAGGCTGGGCGGCGGTTTCCGTCGGTGGAGGCGGTGCATAGCATCGCGCAGGGGCGGGTGTGGTCGGGGGCAGATGCCCTGGAAGTGGGCCTGGTGGATGGGTTGGGCGGCTTAGAGCGGGCCCTGGAAGCCGCCCGCCAAAAAGCTGGATTAGATAAGTATACCGTCATTACGGCCCCGAAAAAGAAAAACTTTGTAGAAAACTGGCTGTCTAAATGGGGTGAATCGCTTGCCTGGCTAACTAAACTGGGAAGTAAGCCCTCCCCGCCTACTCAGGTTCTGCAAATGCGACTTCCCGAAGTGTGGATAGATTGAACGGCAAAACGAACTGGCTAAAATGCCCTAAATTGGAGCCGTCATGGAGATAGAGCTTTTGTGGCCGCTGGTTCAGGAGCTGGTAGGTGAAGGGCCACTCTCCGAAGAGGACTGGGCCTTTTTGAAGCAAAGTGCGGAGCCCCTGGAATGTCCTGAGGCGGTGGTGCAAGCCCTGGTAGCGGTTCGTCAAGCTGCTCCCTCTCCCGATGTCAAGGCTCGTCTTAAGTCTTTGACTGCTTTCATCGAAGCGCTGGGGAAGGAAGCAAGCAAAAAGCTCAGTTTTATTCTGGAGCTGACAGAATATTTGAGCTTGCCTGTGGAGATTGTGCAGGTGCTCATTCAAGTGCCACGGAAGCCGGTTTTGCCGTTTTTAGGGCGGTTGTGGCGAGCGTTACCGCGGGGTGCAGAAAGGGCCGCATACGAGCAGTGGTTCCAAGAGGTAGGGCAGGGCTCGGGGCTGGCTTCTGAGGTATGGTCCGCTCTAATAGACCTTTTGGAGGCCTCGGAAAGGGGGCAAACAACAGCCGTCCTAAGGAGCCTGTGGCGCCTGCTCTCGGTGTGGCAGGGGGACGCCGGATATGCCGCGGAAAGGGGCCACCTGATGGAGTTAGTCCGGGAAGCTCGCTTGAGCGAGTCGCTGGTGAAAAGTATGGAGCATTTTCTCCAGCTACGGGGTAAAGGGCAATCTCCCATCACATCGCTGGGGGAGGTTATTCAGGGGCTTTTAGAGAAGGGGCCACTAACCCCCGAAGAGCAGGAGCTCGTGAGGCTGATAGCGGCAGAGAGTGAACTGCCAGAATCTCTCTTGCAGGCGCTGATCGCCGTAGAAGAAGCCGCGCGCGAGTATGAAGCCAGAAAGAAACCTATCCGGTTTGGCGCGGAGGTATTAGAGCCCTTCTTGCGGCAGGTCCTCTCCTCGCAGCTGGAGTCAAAAAGCCAGGAATACATAGAGGATCGGGGCCGTCGCTTGGGTCTTACTGGCGCTCAGGTAGCAGCGATTATAGAGCTGGAGAGGCGTCTTCTGGAAAAAAGTGCGAAATTCCCTCAGCATATTCAGCCGCTGGTACATGTACTGGTGGAGAAAGGCCAGATTTCCGATGAGAGACTTTTGTATTTAGCGCGTAAGGCTCAGGAAATGGGCGGTAGCGAGAAGGTAGTTCGCTCCTTAGTGCAGATAGAGGTGGCAGCCCAGCGAAAGGCGGCCTCCACGACGTATTTGACCCCCCCGGAAAAAGGGGAAACGGCATCACCGGTGCCCCCCGCGATATCTGCGCCCGCCTCTGCGGCGACGACACCCGCTCCCCCGGAGCCAGCCAAGCCTGCACCACCGCCCAACCCAGAAACTACCCCCCCCACATCCCCTCCCCCCTTAGCACAAAGCACGCCCCAGACTAACCCATCTATATCCACGCTTGACCCGAAGCTCATCTCGACTTTGCCGCAGACCTTCCCGAAAGGAGGCAACTTCCCAGTTCTCAAAGCAAGCTTCTCATCAGTAGTGGCATTTTCTTTGCGTTCTGAGAAAGATCGCCTTCGTAAGAGCGAACTATTTGCAAAGGAGGGACGGACGCACTGGTATGCGGTAATGGACGTAGAAGGCGCGCAGGCACTCCTGATTCTAAAGGGCAAGCCCGAACAGCAGCTCCAGGAAGTTCTACAAATCACCGCCAGCCCCACGGGGGATGTCTTAGCCCTGAAAGAACGCGTCCCAGGCGGGATTCGGGTATATTTCAATGGGGATCAGAGTGTGCCCTATGAGGAGGTGGGGA
>JAPYWM010000067.1 GCA_028276345.1 Sphingobacterium sp. | reverse complement strand
TCGGCGTGCAGCTGCCTGCATGGTAGCCGCACGCTGCTTTACCGGAGGGCTGCCTCAGCGTAGCCCGCAGGGAGTTTGGGTGGTCATGCAGGCGCTGCCTCGCCTGTCAAACTTACCCCGCCGGAAACGCCTCTGGCAGAAGGGCCTGTGCCCGATATAGCGCTTCCTCCCGAATGGGTAACGTCTTAAGCTGCTCCCGGAGGAACTCCAAGAGGGTTTCTGTGCGAAGATTGGAGACCAGGGGTGTGCCAGCGAAGGGACATCCTCCATAACCGCCTAAGGCACTATCGTAACGCCGGATGCCTGCTTCCCAGGCTGCCGCTACCTTTGCGTGGGCATTGTGGGGATGGGCATGTAGATGAACTCCCCAGACCACATTGGTTATGCTGGAGACAGCCTTCTCGCAGGTGGCATAGACATCGTCCGGCGTGGCTATGCCCACGGTATCCGCAATGGAAATGATAGAGACGCCCGCCTCTTGAAGGTAGCCGCCCATCTCTACCACCATTTCTGGCGCGTAGGGTTCGCCATAGGGATTACCAAAGCCCATAGAGAGGTAGACGACGGGGATTTTGCCTGCGCTGGTGCAGGCTTGTACGAGGTGGGGGATGAAGGTTTTGGCTTCGGCTACGGATTGGCGGGCATTCTGCTGCTGGAAGGTCTCCGAGAGGGAGAGGGGGTAGCCCACGTACTTCACCGCAGGGTGGGAGATAGCCTGTTGGAGGCCCTTTTCATTGACGATGATGGCGAGCAGTCCGGTTTGGGGGTGAGCCTGCCAGGGGAGGCGACTAAAGACTTCGGCGGTGTCGGCCATTTGGGGGACGGCCTTCGGCGAGACGAAGGAGCCGGCGTCCAGCGTGTGGAAACCCACTTCGAGGAGGGCGGAGAGATAGGCTATCTTTACCTCGGTGGGGACAATATGCGGATAGCTTTGCCAAGCATCGCGGGGGCATTCTACGAGCTGAAGTGCCATTTTCCAAAGTTATGGCGGGCAGGGCAAAGATACCCATGCCTTGAGCGAACCACCGAGGACACGGAGGAGGTGTTGGGGGGGATTTTTCGGCGGTCCCGTGTATATGCGATTCGGACGCTGCACAATGGACTGGTGGCGTGCTCGGGGGCATCCCTTACTCGTACACGCCAATCCATCGGTGTCCTACCACCCGGTCTTCACGGTCTGTGAAGCCGCGGTAACCCACTACAATCAGATAGATGTTTTCGGTCTCGAAGTAGCTTCCTTCAAGGGGTTCGGTGCGGAAGCAGGCGCAGGCAGGGTCATAGAGAGCGTAGAGGTAGTCATACACGCCCTGTTTGAGGCGGATGCGGCGGCGATATTCGCCGCGGGCTTCATCGTAGTAGAGCTCGTAGCGGGGGTCGGGTGACCAGCCCATGAAGCCGCCCACGACGTAGACGGGCTGGGGATACTTATCAGCCTGCAGGCGGAATTCCACCCAGAAGTAGTCGGCTTGCGTGGCGCTAAGCTCATCCCGGCCGGCCCATCGGCCGGTAGTGTCTATAGGGAGGTCTTGCACTTGGATGAGGAACCGCCCGTTGAGGTCTATCTGGCTGAAGTACACCGTATTGGCCCGGGGCCTTTCTGGGGAGAGGAGCACGACGATGCCCGAATCGCTCCAGAGGGTGCGTTCTACCTGAAAGCTGCGTCGTCGCAAGATACTCCGGAGGTCCAGCATGCGAAATTCGTTCCCAGCCTCCATGTCCAGGCCCGGCTGAAAGCGGTATTCTAAGTAGTTCTGGCCGAGAAAGGTGGGACGGAGGTTGAGGTTCGTCCGGTCCCAGCGGCCATTCTGTAAGACGCCGCAAAATAACTCCTGGTAGTTTTGGAGGGATTGGAGGCTGCGGGGGTATACTTTGAAGGATAGCGACTGGAACCGTTGTCGGGCGCCGGTCACGACTTGACCACCCCAATCAGGTGCTATTTGGACGACGTTTTCCACGACGTAGAAGCGGCGGCGCAGGACTAAGCGGGCGGGATCGTTGTCTCGGAAGACCTCTATCACATAAAATCCGCTACGTTGGAAGAGATTTCGGAGCTGGTAGCGATAATGCACATAGGGCACGCGTGTTCCTACGGAAAGGCTAAATTCCGTGATGCGGTCAGAGAGGAAGGCTGGCCAGTATTCGGTGAGGGGCAGGGTGGAGGGTTCCCAATGGCGGTTACAGAGCTGGATACGTACCCAGAAGTCGGATGCGCCCCCTTCTCGTAGCTCGTCAAACTCCAGCGTGAGCACCTGGTTTTCGTTCAGGCCGAGGTAGGGGAAGGCGAGCGTATTTTGTCCCCGGTAGAACTGAACCGTGTAAATGGCGGGGTCAGCTATGGTATCCCTTAGCGGGACGGCCCAGAGGAAAGTGGAGAGGAGGAGCGCCTTGAGTATTCTACCTCCCGGTGAGCAGGCCCAGCGGCAGGAGGATTTTGTGTTTGGTGGAGCTTGGGCTGAGGAGGGGGGTATGAAGAAAGGCATCGGGCGGGGGAAGCTCATGAGACGGTGGTTTGCAGGGGTTGGGCGTGTGGTAGGAGCCGATCCAGGAGGCTGCGGTCGCTTTTGAGGTGGGGGGGCTTGTTCTGCCCGCCGAGCTTGCCGAGATCGGCGAGAACTGCATAAAACGTTTCTGGGGGGAGGGTATGGACAAGGGGCTGGTGTAGGATTTCTCCCCGGCGCAGGTCGGCGTAATAGGGGTTGAGCTTTTGCAGGGTGGTATCCAGGATGGCGAGGAAGGTTTGGGCGTCTTTGGGAGGGGTGAGGAAGGCAATGACCCATTCGTGGCAGGGGGGATTTTCTAAGCGGGGGCCGACGGTGAACTCAGCCACCTGGGCGCCGGCAGCTTGGGCGGCGGCGGCTATGGCCCCTTCTACTTCGGCCTCAATGACATGCTCGCCAAAGGCGCTGAGGTGATTTTTCACGCGCCCTACCACGCGCACCCGATACGGCCGCAACGATACAAACTCCACCACATCGCCCAGTTCATACGCCCACAAGCCCGCATTCGTAGTAATGACCATGGCGTACTTGCGCCCCACCTCTACCTCCCACAGCGGATAACGTCGGGCTCCAGGTTTATCTGCCTCTTCCAGCAAAACAAACTCATAGAAAATCCCATTGTCTACTAAGAGCCGCAGCCCCGCTTCCCGATCTATTGTATCCTGAAACGCAAAGAACCCCTCCGACGCTGGAAAGGTTTCTACAAAATCCACGCCTGGCATCAGGTCTCGCAGCTGCCCCTCGTAGAGGCGAAAGTCTACGCCGCCATGCACATAAACTTGCAAATCTGGCCAGACTTCTCGTACGTTTTTGCCGGAGAGGGTATGGAGTCTTTCTAAGAACTGCACGATCCAGGGGGGTATGCCGGAGAGGAGGGTGAGGGGGAGGGGCATGGCTTCGTGGAGGATGGCGTCTACTTTTTGGGGCCAGTCTTCGAGGATGTTGATGGCGTAGGAGGGGAGGCGATTGCGGGTGAGGTAAGCGGGAACCCAATGGTGCACGATGCCGGAAAGGCGGCCGTAGGGGATACCAGCGGGGGTCTTTTCCAGGGCGGGGCTGCCCGATAGAAAGAGCCATCGGCCGTTGACGAAAGCGGGCCGGCTGCTATTGATTATGTAGAAGGCCAAAGCAAGTCGGGCACCCCGTATATGGGTAGGGACGCTTTCGGGCGTGATGGGTAAGAACTTAGCGCCGGCAGTGGTGCCCGAGGTTTTGGCGAAGTAGGCGGGGCGACCGGGCCAGGTCTGGTTGGCTTCGCCGTGCCAGGCGGCCTCCCAGTAGCGCGCCCACATCGTCTCATAGGCATAGCGGGGAACCTGCGCCTGAAAGGCCTCATAGCTCAGCCCCGGTTTGAGCCCATGCTCCCGGCCGAACTTCGTCTGAGCGCCCTGCCTTAGGAGAGCCTGCAAAAGACGTTTTTGTGATTCCGCTTCCCGCCCGATGAGGCGATTGAGGCTATAAACCTCAAACTCGCTCCACAGTCTGGCGAGCTGGGTCCTCATAGAGGTCCAAAAGCTGATGCGCGATAGTGAAAAGGGGCGTGCCCGGTGGAAAGACGGCTTTGACGCCCACTTCCAGTAGGGCCGGCACGTCATCGGGTGGGATAATGCCGCCTACGGTTATGGGGATGTCGCTGCGGCCGTGCGCTCGGAGGAGGTCTATGAGCATGGGCACGAGGGTGTCATGGGCGCCGGCGAGAGAGGAAATGCCGATAAAGTGCACATCGTTTTCTATGGCGCGGCGGGCGACCTCTTCGGGGGTTTGGAAGAGGGGGCCGAGGTCTACATCAAAGCCCAGATCAGCCAAGCCAGAAGCTACCACCTTAGCGCCGCGGTCATGCCCGTCCTGCCCCATTTTGGCAATCAGGATGCGGGGCCGCCGCCCATACCGCCGAATGAAATCTTGGATACGTTTTTGGATGGCCTCCCAGGCGTCGGTACCCGCAAACTGCTTCTGGTAGGTACCCGTAACGATCTGGGCGGTGGGCTCGTACCGGCCCCAGGCCCGCTCCATGGCGGCGGAGATTTCGCCGAGGGTGGCCCGCTGCCGCGCCGCCCTAATAGCTACGGCGAGAAGGTTGTCCGTCTTGTAGGCGGCGGCCTCGTAGAGCTGCTGGAGGGTGGCCTGGACAGCGTTTTCGTCACGGGTCATTTTGACGGTACGGATACGTTCTATTTGGCGCTCGCGTACGGCGCGGTTGTCGATCTTGAGGATGGGGGGTGGTGGGGCATCGGGTACGAGGAAGCGGTTGATGCCGACCCAGATGTCGTCCCCGCTTTCGAGGCGGGCTTGGCGCTTAGCGGCGGCTTCTTGGATGCGGAGCTGAGGCCATCCGGCCTGAATTGCGGCAGGCATACCGCCCAGCGCTTCCACCTCTTCTATCCATTGGCGCGCTGAGCGGGCGAGTTCCAGCGTGAGCCGCTCAATGAAGTGCGCCCCGCCCAGCGGGTCCACTGGCCGCAAAATTCCTGCCTCTCGCTGCAGAAATAGCTGCGTATTGCGAGCGATCCGCGCCGAAAATGGCGTGGGGAGCGCCAGCGCTTCGTCAAAGGAGTTCGTGTGGAGCGACTGGGTACCGCCGAGGGCTGCCGCCAGGGCTTCAATAGTCGTGCGGGCGATGTTATTCATGGGGTCTTGGGCGGTGAGGCTGTATCCGGAGGTTTGGCAATGGGTGCGTAAGGCGAGCGACTTGGGGTTTTGCGCGCCCATGTCCCGCATGATGGCTGCCCACAAGAGCCGCGCCGCTCGGAGCTTGGCTACCTCTGCAAAGAAGTTCATCCCAATCGCAAAGAAGAAGCTCAGTCGCGGGGCAAAGTCGTCTATGCTCAGGCCGGCCTCCTGTCCCGCCCGCACGTATGCGATGCCGTCAGCGAGGGTAAAGCCCAGTTCCATATCTGGGGGTGCGCCGGCTTCGTGGATGTGATAGCCGCTGATGCTGATGGAGTTGAACTTAGGTAGGTTCTGCGAAAGGTAGGCAAAGATGTCGGTGATGATGCGCATGGAGGGCTGTGGGGGGTAGATGTAGGTGTTGCGCACCATGAATTCTTTGAGGATGTCGTTTTGGATGGTGCCGGAGAGTTTGTGCTGGGGGACGCCCTGCTCTTCGGCGGCCACGATGAAGAAAGCGAGGATGGGGATGACGGCGCCATTCATGGTCATGGAGACGGAGACTTTGTCGAGGGGGATGCCGTCGAAGAGGATCTTCATGTCTTCGACGGTGTCTATGGCGACGCCGGCTTTGCCGACATCGCCGATGACGCGAGGGTCGTCGGAGTCGTAGCCGCGGTGGGTAGGCAGGTCAAAAGCAACCGAGAGACCTGTCTGACCGGCAGCGAGGGCCTGCTTGTAGAAGGCGTTACTTTCCTCAGCGGAGGAGAAGCCGGCGTACTGGCGAATCGTCCAGGGCTTTCCTAAGTACATGCTGGCATAAGGGCCTCGCAGATAAGGCGGCGTCCCAGCCAGGTAATCTACATGAGGTAGTTCCGGGCGGTTCATACGACCATGACGTCTATGTCTAACGATTCCATGCCGAAGAGGCGTGCGAGGGTGTGGTTGGTCAGGTGCTGGTGGTAGGTGTAGACGCCGGTTCGGAGCATGTGGCCGGTTCTGAGTAGGGGCCGTATCCCGCCATAGTCGCCAATACGCAGGAGGATGGGCAGGAGCACATTGCTCAGGGCGTGGGAGGCGGTGTGGGCTACGCGAGAGGGGATATTAGGGACGCAGTAGTGGATGACGCCGTACTTGGTGAAGGTAGGCAGGTCATGGGTGGTTTGGACGCTGGTTTCGATATTGCCGCCCTGGTCGATGGCCACATCGATGATGACGCTGCCTTCGGGCATGCGGGAAACCATATCGGCGGTAACGACGAGGTGGGCGCCGGCGCCTTTGCGGTAGAGCGCACCTATCAGGACGTCGGTTTGCGGCAGCAGTTCATACAGCAGGTCCGGCTGGATTAGGCCTGTGGAGAGGGCATAGTCACCGAGAAGGCTTTTGAGACGTTGAAGGCGGTAGACTTCTTCGTCGAGGACGGTGATGCGGCATCCCATAGCAGTGGCGATACGGCAGGCGTGAAGGGCGACGGTTCCAGCGCCGAGGATGAGCACGCGAGCAGGTGGGACGCCGGTTATGCCCCCTAAGAGCATGCCTCGGCCTTCCTGGGCGAGAATCTCCGCAGCGATTTGCATTACGCTGTGCCCGGCAATCTCACTCATGATGCGCATGATGGGTAGGCTCCCATCTTTGGCCTGCAAAAACTCATAGCCGATGGCTGTGATGTTTTTTTGAAGGAGCTTTTTGAGGTGGGAGGGGGTGAGGGAACCCAAGTGCACGGCGGAGAAGACAATCTGCCGAGGCCGGAGGAAGTCTATTTCTTTTTCGGAGAGGGGGGCGATTTTGACGATGTAGTCGGCAGTCTGGAAGAGCTCTTCGGGTTGGTAGATGATGGTGGCGCCGGCCTCAGCGTAGAGCCGGTCTGGGAAGGCCGCCTGCT
>JAPYWM010000066.1 GCA_028276345.1 Sphingobacterium sp. | reverse complement strand
CGGCGACATGCCCGACCCCGAGGCGCTCCGCTACCTCCAAGCGCGCTACGAGTGCCACCTCATCCTCGACGAAGCACACACTACCCTCATCTACCCCGACGGCGAAACCTGGGCGCATCGCCACGGACTGAACCCCCTCCTCACGCTCATCACCTTTGGAAAAGCCGTAGGCCTTATGGGCGCAGCGCTCTTGGCACCGCCCCTTCTGCACACCTATCTCCAGCGACGGTGCATCGGGACTATCTACTCCACGGCTTTGCCGCCTCTAATAGCGGCGGCCGTAGCGCAGGTCTTTGCGCAGGCAAGGGCCTGGCTTCCCCGTCAAACGCAGCTGTGGCAAATCGTGGCTCTCCTGCGAAAGCGTCTCTCTGCCGAGGGTATTCCCTTCCTCGGCCTGCAAGGCCCCATCGCCATGGTCAAAACCCCCGCCGCTGGCATCCCTCTCAAACGCCTCTCTCCCCCTACTGTCCCGGAGCCTATGTATCGCCTCTCCCTCCATGCCAACCACACCCAGCAAGACATAGAAACCCTCGTCCGGGCCCTGAAAGTAGGCATGAACCAGCTTTAGCGGAAAAACGGCCATTATGACGGAGTGGCATTTTGAGGCATCCCGTGGAAAAAGGCACACAAAACTCCCGCTATTCCTCCCAAACACCTGCGGAAACGTCACCCGCTATCTGCGCCCAGAAGGCTTTCACCTGGTATAGGACGTAATCTGGCGTAAGGGCGCGCAGGCAGTTGTGATGGCCCCGGGGGCATTTTGCGAAGCCCAGTTTCGAGCAGGGGCGGCAGGAGAGGCCCGGTACTTCGAGGTTGAGATGGGGCGTCTGCCAGGGCGTCATCCCAAAAGCCGGCACCGTATTTCCCCACAGCACACCTGTCGGCTTCCGAAAAGCCGCTGCCAAATGCGCCGTACCCGTATCATGCGAGATCACCAGCGCCGACTCAGCTATGGCTGCCGCCGTCTCTAAGAGACTATATCGCCCAGCCCCCACCACCACGGGCACCTCTGCTTTCTCCTGGAGAAAGGCCGCTTCCTCCGCCTCAGCGCTCCCGCCCAGCAGGATGACCGGCCAGCCCAGCTTGTTGATGAGGTAGAGCTTGTAGAGGGGGGGCCACTTTTTGGTAGGATAGGTGCCACCCAGCCCGAAAGCCAACCACGGCCCGGGATGCACCTCATCCAGCTGCGCCCGAACCCACGCCCGCACTTCCACCGGCACATATATCTCCAAAGGCCCCAGCGAATCCGGACTAATATCCCAGGGCCGCAGCGCCTCTCCATACCGCCGCACCACGTGTGCCACCGGAAAGGGCCTTCTCAGCCGCACCGAGAGCCACTTGCGGAGGTTCTTTTTCGGGAAAGTCGTCCAGCGTTTGTACCGCAAAAGAAAGCGTAGCCTCCACGTACGAAGATTCTTTTGTAGGTCTATCACCCCATCCCAGGAGGTGGCGCGAAGTTCTTCGGAGGGAGGCCAAACATGGAGGGCTGAGAGGTGGGGATTATGCTGAAGAAGCACAGTGTATGCCTGGCGGGTAAGGTAATGAATTTCGGCTTGGGGGTACTTTTCGCGCAAAGCACGCAAAATAGGCGTCGTTAGCACAATATCCCCCATACTGCTGAGCCGAATCACGAGAAAGCGCTGACTCATGCGAAATCCAGACCCTTTCGCGAAGGTACCATGGGCGGGTTATCAGCCGGATAGCGGCAGCTCAAACCAGAATACGCTACCCTTGCCGACTTCGCTGCGAACCTGAATCTGACTCTGATGCGCCTGCAAAAGCTCGCGTACAAGCGTCAGACCCAATCCTGTCCCCCCATGGCTCCGCGACCGGCTCTTATCCACCCGGTAAAACCGCTCAAAAATCCGCGGCAGTTCCTCAGCGGGGATGCCAATGCCTTCGTCGCCCACCTCAATGCGGACAGCTGGGGGTTGCACACGCCAGCTAATCCACACGCGGCGGCCCTCAGGGGAATACTGAATCGCGTTTTCAATGAGGTTTTTCAGAATGAGGCGCATGGCAGTAGGGTCGGCTTCCACGGCCAAGCCCCGATCGGAGGCGGTTATTTCTATGCGGATGTTTTTGCGCTGGGCGAGCGGCTCCAGCTCCTCTAAGATGGTCCGGACGGTGGCTTCCAGCGGGACAGGCTCTACCTGGAGCTGCCACCCCCCACTCTCTATCTGCGCTAAGAAAAGGACGTCCTGAACAAGTGCAGCGAGCCGTTGCGCCTGGAGGAGCGCCTTCTGAATGAAGTCCAGCGCTACAGCCTCGTCCTTCCACGCCCCCTGCGAGAGGGTATCCAGATACCCCAGGAGAATCGCTATGGGCGTTTTCAGCTCATGAGACAGCTCCGCCAAAAAAGTCTCCTGCCGGCCGGGCTTCTGGATTTGTCCCCCCGCCCCCTGCTGAAGGCCCCTGTCCCAGTCTGAAGAGCCTGTCAGCTCAGATAACGTTTTCGAGAGCTTTTTACGCTGAGAGCGCTCGTAAAGGGCCCATCCACCGGCCAATAGCGCCAGCAGCGCCAGAAGGATTACAAGCGCTTCAATAGCTCTTGTTTTTTAGCTTCAAACTCGGCCTCCGTGAGGATGCCGGCGTCTTTGAGCTGGGCAAGTTCTTTGAGGGTTTGGAGGATCTGGGCACGCTCCTCGGCGGAAGCTTTCCCACTGGCGGCCTGCCCCATCTGCTGGGCCATTTGCATGCCGAGCCCCATCTCAATAGCCGCCCGTCCCAGATTGCTTCCACCATCCCCCTTTTCCATGGCCTGGCCCGCTTGAAACTGCAAAAACCGCTGCATATCCTCCACCTCCTGCGAAAGCTGCACCTTCTTTCGCATGCCCCGTAGCTGGAAGTCCTGGTCTAAAAGCTGCTTTTGGATCTCCTCCGGCAGCGAAACGCTCTCCACAAAAAACCGCGTCAGCTCCACCCCCACCCGCTCAAACTCCGGCTGTAAGTACGGCAGAAGCACATCCCCCAGCTGATTAGCCCGCGCATTGACCTCCACCAGCGTCTGCCCAGAAGCTTTGAGCGCATTCGCAAAATAGGTCACAACCAGACTCCGAAAACCCCCATCCAGAAACTCCTCTATTGTAACCACCGGGTCCGTCCCGGCAAACTCCCGGAAAAACTTCGCGGCATCTTTCACCCGCATGTGAAAGGTCCCAAACGCCCGCAGCGGCACCAGACTAAAATCCGGGTCCGTGACCATAATAGGCTGCTGCGTCCCCCACCGTAGCCCCGTGAACTCCCGCGTGCTGACAAAGTACACATCCACCTTGAAGGGCGAGTTGAAGCCATACTTCCACCCCTTCAGGTCAGAGAGGATGGGCATATTCCGGGTGATGAGCTCATAGCGCCCCGGCAAAAACACATCCGCAATCTTGCCCTCATTCACGAAAATAGCCACCTGACTCTCCCGAACCGTGAGCTGCGCCCCCATTTTGATCTCCCGGTCTTCGTCCGGAAACTTCCACACGAGCGTATTACGGGTCTCATCTACCCACTCAATGATCTCTATGAACTGCCGCCGCAAAAAGGAGAACACCATACACCAAAGGTAATGCATTTAGGCGAAAGGCCGATATACCAGGGGCTAAGTAGGGCGACGAAGGCCTTCCCAGAAAGCAGCCCTGATACCCCACGCCGCCCTCCGATAAGGCAAAAACTCGCAGGCCTTACGATGTCCTCTCCTGCGAAAAGTCAGACGGCCGGGGCAGATCACTCAACGAACGTAGCCCCAAAAGCTCTAAGAACTTATTCGTGGTGCGATAAGATAGGGGCTTGCCTGGGAGGTCCAGACGCCCAGCCGGCTCAATCAGCTCCAGCTCTATTAGCCGATCTACTGCATAGTCGCTCTGCGTGCCCCGCATCTGCGAGACGAAGGCCTTCGTAGTAGGCTGGTGGTAAGCCACGATCGCTAAGGTTTCTAGAAGAGGTTTGGAGAGGCGAATAGGGGTCTGCAGACCGAGCGCCTGCGCTAAAAGCGCCCCATACCCCGGCCGCGTGCGCAGCGCATAGCCACCCGCTACCTCTATCAGCTCGATGCTTGTGGCCGCATAGCGGGCTCGTAACTTTTCCAGCGCCTCAGAAAGCTCTTCAGAAGAAACCGCCCGCCGTACGAGATGGGCCAGCGTCTTTTGCAGAAGATCGGAGGAGAGGGGATTAGGATTGACGAAAAGAATCGCTTCTATGAGGTTTTCCAGCGGCGGGGTGAAGGTCTCGTCCATGCCTTAGACGAAAGCCGAAATGCCTGTGATGTCCTGGCCGGTAATGAGCAGGTGGATTTCGTGGGTGCCTTCGTAAGTGATGACGGATTCGAGGTTCATCATGTGGCGCATGATGGGGTAGTCGCCGACGATTCCCATGCCGCCGAGAATCTGGCGGGCGGTACGGGCGACTTCCAGGGCCATAGCGACGTTGTTTCGTTTAGCCATGGAGATCTGGTTGGGGGTAGCGCGGCCTTCATTCATGAGCTGGCCAAGCCGCAGCGCTAAAAGCTGCGCCTTAGTAATTTCCGTCAGCATTTCCGCCAGCTTCTTCTGCGTAAGCTGGAAGGCCGCGATGGGCTTACCAAACTGCTTGCGCTCCAAACTGTATTGCACGGCGGTTCGGTAACAGTCTATGGCCGCCCCGATAGCTCCCCAGCTAATCCCATACCGCGCGCTATTGAGGCAGGAGAGCGGGCCTTTGAGGCCTTTGACACCGGGGAGGAGATTTTCCTTGGGAACACGGACATGGTCCAGGACGATCTCGCCGGTCGCACTCGCCCGCAAGGACCACTTGCGGTGGATCTCCGGCGTGGAAAAGCCCTCCATACCCCGCTCCACAATCAAACCCCGAATAACGCCCTCCGGATCCTTCGCCCAGACAATCGCAATATCCGCAAAAGGCGCATTGGAAATCCACATTTTAGAGCCGGTTACGACATAGTAGTCGCCCTCTTCGTAGAAGTGGGTCTCCATGCCGGCAGGGTTAGAACCGTGGTTGGGTTCTGTAAGCCCGAAGCACCCCATTATCTCCCCGCTGGCGAGGCGAGGGAGGTACTTACGGCGCTGCTCCTCCGAACCAAACTTCCATATCGGATACATCACAAGCGATCCCTGCACAGAAGCCATAGAGCGGATACCCGAGTCGCCTGCTTCCAGCTCCTGCATCATCAGACCGTAGGAGATATAGTCCAGACCGGCGCCGCCGTACTCTTCGGGAATGAAAGGCCCAAACAGCCCTAACTGCGCCATCTCCGGGATAAGGTGCGTGGGGCATTCCGCCCGCTGCGCATAATCGTCAATAATCGGGGCCAGCCGCGTACGGACCCACTGCCGAACCGCATCCCGAATCGCCCGCTGCTCCTCCGTCAAAAAGCTTTCAATATCAAAGTAATCTACCTTATCTACCTGCACTTGCGTGGGGAAGCTCATACGTCAAAGGTACAACAAAAATCCCCACTCAGCGAGACCGCTCAGGGCACTATGGACGAGGCGAAGGCTTCCCGGGCCTTCTTGATGAGAAGGTATTCGGCGATATTTTCAGCGTCGATGAGGCCCAGCAGGCGAGGGGTAGAACCGGTTTTCTCAGCTACGAGGATAAAGGGCACATCTTCCCGCTGGAGGGTTTCCATGACTTCACCGAGGGGGGTGTCGGGCTCCACGGTGATGAGCCTTTCGTCCATGACCTGTGTGATGGGCGTAGTAGGGGGCATCCCTTGATGGAGGGCGCTAATAAGTTTTTCGCGAGAGAGGGCACCCACAGGCTGACCAAGCGGGTCTACAATCAGAAACGAGCGAGCCTGCGAGCCAAGCAGCGCCTCAATAGCTGACTGAAGGGTAGCCATAGCGGGTAGGACTGGATATTGCACCATAATCGCATCCCGAGCACGTAGACCTTTGAGCGCAGAACGCCCTTCTACAGCTTTCTTTTCGCTCTCAGCGGCGATATATACGAAAAAGCCTATGAGAATCAGGATGATATTGCCAAGGATCCCCAGGAGCACAAAGAGCCCAGCAAAGACCTGTCCTACCGTAGCAGCTATGGCCGTGGCTTTTTCGTAGGGAAACCGCATAGCCAAAATAGCCCGCAGTACACGCCCCCCATCCATCGGGAAAGCAGGCAGAAGGTTGAATGCAGCCAGGAGGAAGTTGAGATACGCCAGCTGGAAAAAGTAGTCGGCCCCTGTAAGGCGCTGCAACCCAAAGTAATAGCCCATATCCCCCTCCCAGCTTACCCCGCTTACAAAGAGCCCGGCCGAGATAACGCCAATAATGAGAAAGTTGACAAGGGGCCCAGCGAGAGCGATGACGAGTTCTTGCGTGGGCTTTTCGGGCAGCTTTTCGATGGAGGCTACCCCACCAAAAGGATACATCGTGATGTCCCGCGTAGGTATCTGAAAGGCCGCAGCGGCAAAGGCATGCCCCAGTTCGTGGAGGATCACACTCACCAGCAGCCCCCCCACCAGCAGTAGCCGCCACCCCGCATAACCCCAATCTCCCCCACTACTCCAAAGGGCCGAGAGGACAATCCATATGATGAGAAACCCGAAAGTCCAGTGAAGGTATATAGGAATACCGCCAATGGTGGCAATGTGGAAAACGCCTTCTTTGCGCATTTTGCAAAGGTACGGCGACGAGGGATTTCAGCGGCCCTGGGCTTCCAGAGCGGCCTGGCCGGTAGCTTTCCGAATGCCAACGACCTCCATCTCAATGCGGCGATTGAGGCTGCGGCCCTCCTCGGTGGCGTTGGAGGCGATGGGGCGGGTCTTCCCGTATCCAATGTATTCCATCTGTATGGGATGGACACCCCGCTCCCGAAGCCATTTATACACCGCTCGGGCCCGCCGCTCCGACAGCTGCTGGTTATACTTATCGCCGCCGATATTGTCGGTATGACCAGAAAAGCGAATACGGATATTAGGATTCTGCTGCAAAAGCCGAAGTAGCCGCTCAAGCTCCGGCACAGACTCGGGGCGCAGCTTGTCGCTATTGAAGTCAAAGTAGATATTTCGTA
>JAPYWM010000064.1 GCA_028276345.1 Sphingobacterium sp. | reverse complement strand
ATACCCCTCATCGTGCTGGAAGATGTGCCGGGCTTTCTCCCAGGCACCAACCAAGAGTGGGGCGGTATCATCAAGGAGGGCGCGAAGCTTCTATATGCGTTTAGTGAAGCTACGGTGCCGCGGCTGACGGTGATCTTGCGTAAGGCGTATGGCGGGGCGTACGACGTGATGAACTCCCGGCATATTGGGGCGGATTATGTTTTTGCGTGGCCGACGGCGGAGATTGCTGTCATGGGGCCCCAGGGCGCAGCAGAGATAATCTTCAAGAAGGAGATCAGCGAAGCGCCTGACCCCGCGCAGGCCCTGGCCGAAAAAACCGCCGAGTATCGCCGCATTTTCGCCAATCCCTACCGGGCTGCAGACCGGGGCTTCGTAGATGCGGTGATTTTCCCCGAGGAGACCCGCCGAGTCCTCTACCGAGCCCTCGATAGCCTCCAAAGGAAATACAAAGAACGCCCCCCTCGCAAACACGGCAACATACCACTATGACAGGTTTATACGAGACAAATTATCAGTTTGACCGGCAGACGGGCTTTCGCCGGGGGAAAGTCCGGGACGTTTACGAGATCGGCCATGCGTATATTGTTTTGATTAGCACGGACCGCATTTCGGCCTATGATGTGGTCTTGCCGGAGACGATTCCCTATAAGGGACAGGTGCTGACGGGGATCACGGCGCACATGTATGAGACGCTGCGGGTGGAGTGTCCCTCGGCGTACCTGGCGATGCCGGACCCGAATGTACTGGTGATGCGCAAAGCCCGGGTATTCCCGGTGGAGGTGATCGTGCGGCGGTGCTTGGTGGGCTACGTCTGGCGGCTGTATCGGACGGGGGGGCGGCTTATTTCGGGTGTGCAACTGCCCGATGGCCTCATCGAAAACGACCTTTTGCCGGAGCCCATCATCACGCCTACCACGAAGTCTGTGATTGGGCACGATGTGGAGATTACAGAGCGGGAGATCGTAGAGGCGGGTCTGGTGCCTGCCCCGCAGTGGGAAAAAATCCGCCAGTATGCCTTCCGGCTCTTTCAGCGGGGGGTGGAAATGGCAGAAAAGGGCGGCATGCTCCTATGCGATGCCAAGTATGAGTTCGGTGAAGTAGACGGGGAGGTGGTGCTGGTGGATGAAGTACATACGCCGGACAGTGCGCGATACCTGCTCTTGGAGGGGTATTATGAGCGGCAGAAGCGGCAAGACCCGCAGATACATCTGACGAAAGAATATGTACGGGAGTGGCTCATGCGGCAGGGTTTTCAGGGGCAGCCGAATGCCACCCCGCCGCCACTGGACCCGAGCGTGGTTGAAGAGGCCTCGCTCCGTTACCGGGAAGTGTATGAGCGTCTGACCGGCCGCCCCTTTGAAAAGCGGAGCTACGAGCGGATTACGGAGGAGATATATGAACGGGTGGTGGCTTATCTGGCTCAGCTGTAGCCTTTTACTTGCTCAGAAGCGGGATAGCCTGATGATTTATTATGGAGTGGTGGGGAAGGATCAGCGTTTTATTCTTCAGAAGCCGGCCCCAGCTGTGGTAGATTCGCTGCGGCGGGCAGCGGCGAAAGGCGATTCGGCAGCTATTCTATCGCTGGTGGAGTATTATCAGCTTTATGAGCTGCGGCCGGATAGCAGTCGGCGATACTTAGAGCTGGGTGTGAAGGCGGGCCTATTGGAGGCGATGCACCTTCTTGGGGTGGCGTATCTACGTGGGGTAGAGGCCCCCCGGCGGCCGCAGGAGGCCCGGCGCCTCTTAGAGGAGGCCGCAGAAAAGGGGTACCTCCTCTCTCTACGGGTGCTATGGGAGGAGTTAGAGCCGCCGGATAGCGTAAATCCCCTGCGCCGACCCGTCTGGCCGTATGATGCGAAGAAAGCCTTCCTCTATGCCAAGCGGGCTGCGGAGCTCGGAGACCCGGTGAGCATGGCTGCCTTGGGGCGCTATTACGGCCAGGGAAAGGGCGTGGCGCGAAACGACTCCTTGGCTTACTTGTGGCTCCGACGTGCGGCTGAAAAGGGCTACGACCTCGCCGCCGTCCTCTTATCTGAATGGTGCTTAGAACGGTGGCTCGCTCCCCACCAGGCCAGAAAATGGGCCAGCCAAATCCTGCAAAAGGAGTACGTCGACATAGACCTTTTGTATCGGGCCAAGATTGCCGATTACTATGCGGAGGTGCTCCCGCGCTGGCTAAACTATTTCCGGCGAGTGCTGGGCTTGCCTGAGAAAGTATGGGAAACGCCCTCGTGGATGCGTGGGGTTGGGTGAGCGTAACTACGATCTAAAGCCCTATGCGCACCCGTGGCGGTCGGCAGGGTAGCTTCTGATCAATGTCGCCTGCCGAAAATCTGCGCGCTCCCGTCAATCCCGAAAAAATCTTTAATTTGCCTCATGCAGGATAAGCTGGACGCCCTTCGTCGCAAATACAGCCTCCTCGGTCAGGACCTGGAGGCCTACTTAGAAGGCCTCCTTTACAGCCGTTCTCTCACTTACTGGGACTATATCCACTTGGATACCCTCCTCACCCTCCAGAAACCCCGAACGGACTTTCCGGACGAACACATCTTCATCATTTATCACCAGATTACCGAGCTCTACTTCAAGCTTGTCAAGATAGAGTTAGAGCTTTTATCCCGAGAAAGCTGGGAAGATGAAGCCCCCCTTATCAAGCGTCTGCGGCGCATTCAGAGCTACTTCCGGCATCTTGGACATAGCTTTGAAATCATGATGTATGGGATGGAGTCGGAAAACTTCCTGCGTTTTCGCACGGCCCTCCTCCCGGCAAGTGGCTTTCAGTCCGTCCAGTTCCGCGAAATAGAACTCATGAGCACCGGTCTCCGAAACCTCCTATCGCCCGACAAGCAAATTCCCGCCGACGATATAGAGACTCTCTACGCCCATATTTACTGGAAATATGGCAACTTAGATGCCCGAACAGGCGAAAAAACCCTCACCCTTCGCCTTTTTGAGGAAAAGTATGACAGCCACCTCTTGGACCTCGCTAAAAACTGGCGCCACAAAAATCTTAATACTCGTTTAGAAAATCACCTATCTGCAGGCCGTGGAACTGCCAATCTCATTCAGGCTTTTCGGGAGATAGATGTGGAAGTAAACATCCACTGGCGTTATGTGCATCTTAAGACCGCTGCCTATTACCTCCGGCGCGGGGAAGGTACTATGCCTTCTACCGGGGGGACGAACTGGCCTCAGTATTTGCCACCTGCTCGCCAGAGGATTATCTTCTTCCCGGCTCTCTGGAGTGAAGAGGAAAAGGCAGAGTGGGGCAAGGGAAGCTTCATAGAGCGGTTTCATCGAGAAGTGGAGGCGCATTGGCGGCTCTCCCCGCCCGCTAAAAGCACCACTACATAAGCAGCTATCCCTTCGCCGGCACCTAATGCCCCCAAACCCTCCGGTGTGGTGGCTTTGACACTGACTGCGTCCGGGCTTACTTCCAGCAGGGTCGCTATCCCCTCCCGAATCGCCCCATAATAGGAACTCAGCCGGGGTGCCTGCGCAATAATCACGCTGTCTACATTAATGACTCGCCACCCCCGTGCTTTCACCTCGGTATAGACGCTTTTGACGAACTCCCGGGAGTCGTAATCTTTCCACTTTGGGTCGGAGGGGGGAAAGTGCTGCCCGATGTCGCCCAGCCCTACTGCTCCCAGGAGCGCATCACACAGGGCATGCAAAAGCACATCGGCATCCGAGTGCCCCGATAGTCCCTTATCCCAGGGGATTTCTATGCCTCCCAGAACCAGCCGCCGCCCCTCGGTAACTTTGTGGATGTCGTAGCCTATTCCGATGCGATTCATACTCTTTTTTCTGCAAATGTATCACACGTACTATCCCCAGCCGCTCTGGCCCCCGTCTGCTGCGCCTTTACCGCCTGTCTCGGATACGGCTTTGCGCGTAGTTGCCGAGCTCAGCGGCACCTGGGAGGGGGGGACCGTGCCCGGCCTTTATGCCGACTCTACTTGGCAGCTCTCCCGGGAAATCGCCCTTCCGGACTCTGCCTGGCTCTACGTGCCGTATCTCGTGGGGGAGGTGAGCGTGTACGTGGGGGAGAGGCTTTGGAGTCGCGGAGAGCGCTTAGCCTGGATTCCCCTCATAGGGCCTGGTAAGGTAAAGCTCACGCTGCGAGGCAAAGGGCGAGGGGGCCTTCTGGGCGGAGTATACCTCCTGGCCCGAAAAGGCCCCATGGCCTGGCCGCTGGACGCCCATAGCTTTAGCCCCCCTCCGCTTCTATCAGAGACGCTTTCCCCGCAGCGCCCAGAAGCAGCAAAGTCCTCTAATCCTATCTGGTTGTGGCCTGCCGGCATGCTTTTATGGGCTCTTTCCGCCTGGTGGAGCGTTCCCATCCGGCAAGCACACAGCCGAGGCCCCTGGACAGCCGTACCCCCCCATCCTCTGGAAAATATCCTGGGCCTGATCCTAACTGGCTTCTTCCTCTTAGTGCTTACAGATTGGGCTCTTCTGGGGGTTACTCTCGCTATAAGCCTACCTCTTGAAGCGCTCTTCTGCACCTGGTACAGGTGCCCTCCCGAAAAAATCTGGCAAAGTTGGCTGCCTGTCTTGCTTCTTGCTTGGATTTTTGCGCCTGCCTTCTCTCCGACAGGGGTCGCATGGGGGGGCTGGGGCCTTCGTACGCTTATGCTCACCCTCTATATGCCTCGCTTGGCGTACCTTTGCCTCGGAAGCGTATTTTTCTATCTACTCACCTGCACATGAAGCGAATTCGGAGTATTTTCGTGGCTACCGCTGCACCGCCTGCCGATTCGCCTTATTACGAACTGGCCCGAACTTGGAAAGTAGAAATCGTCTTTGCTAATCTCATAGAGATTCAGGGCTATTCCTTGCCGGAGTTTCGAGAACAAGGCCTGAGCCCGTTAGATTTTCAAGGTTTTATCTTTTCGAGTAAGCAGGCTGTGGATCATTTTTTTCGTCTCATGGCGGAGATGCGCTTAGAGCTGCCTCCGGAAAGTCGCTTTCTCTGCACGGGGGAGATCGTCGGCCAGCAGGTCTATCAGTATGTGCAAGGTGGCATGCGCCGGCGTATTTATTCGCAGGCTAACTCCCTCCTTGGTCTCATCCCGTACATGCGGAAGTATCCCGACCTAAAATATCTTTATGTCGGCGGCGGCGCCGCCCCTTTGCAGTTTTTCGAAGAGGCCCAGCGCTACAAGCTTAACCTCTCTACCGTAAAAGTCTACCACGTACACTATATCACCCTTCCCCCCGCTTTGAAACGCAGGCGATTTTCTGTGCTGTGCTTCCCCACGCCCACCAGTGTAATGGGATGGTTTCACAATCACCCTAAATTCCAGCAAAAAGATACGCTCGTTTTGGTTTACGGCGAAGATACCCAGCGTATTGCCGAAAGTTATGGGCTCAAGATTCACGACTATGCGCCCAGACCGGAAGCCCCTTCGCTGCTGGCCCTTTTGCGAAATCTCCTCCGCACCCAGGGTTAAGTGCATCTTGCAATTGCGCTAAAAGCCTTATGTTTGCACTCGTGCGCCGTTACTTCCTTTTCTGGGTAAGTTGGGTGGGATTGTGGGCACAGCAGGACCCGCAGTTTACCCAATACATGTATAACCGCTTCGGGCTCAATCCCGGGGTTGCAGGCTATGCCGGGGCCTGGCAAATCACAGGACTGGGCCGCTTGCAATGGCTCGGCATAGATGGGCATCCCAGCACCTTCGCTCTCAATGTCCATACGCCCGTTACATTTTTGCGTGGGGGCGTGGGCTTATCCCTCCTGGGTGACCAAATCGGGCCCTTCCGGACAGCTGACATTAAGGCGGCTTACGCTTTCCGTATACCCTTTGGCGAGTCTGGCAGCGCCTTGCAAATAGGCGTAGCTGGCGGCGTCATCAATAAATCCCTGGATGGTGCCTCCCTGCGTCCCGAACAGATACCCGACCCCACCCTCTTTAATCGGGCCACTTCTATCCTGATGCCAGACGTGGCGGCCGGCCTATACTTCACCCTTCCCGAAGATAAGTTCTACATCGGCATCTCGGGCCTTCACCTGACCGAGCCTAAATTAAAGGAATTTACCTCCACGGGCCGCTCCAAAATCGCCCGCCACATTTATGCTACCGCGGGTTATACCGCCCGCTTATCAGACAATGTTCTTTTGCAGCCCTCTGCTTTCTTCAAGATAGCCCAAAGCCAGTACATGATAGATGTCAATCTCTCCCTGCGAGTGGAGCCGGTAGTTTTGGGGGCTTCGTATCGCTTGGGGGATGCAGTATGTGCGCTTCTGGGACTTCAAGCCTCTGAGGCACTTTTTGTGGGGTATTCGTATGATTACACGCTCTCTCGGCTGGGGGCCGTAACCACAGGGTCGCACGAGCTGGCCATTGTGTATACCTTTGCTCCAGCCCTGAGACTAATTCCACCTGATTATGGAGTGCGAGACCGAAAAGACTTCCGCTGATATGAAGGCGCTTGCAAATATGAAAAATGGCGTATATTTGCCTCGACTAATGGCTATGCATATGAAAGGGAAGCTGCTTCCGGCGCTGGTTGTCCTCCTAATGAGTGGGCTATTTATAGCCTGCGGCGGTGGTGCTACGGGAGCTCGTGGAGAGCTCACAGGGGTCAAGAATCGCCCCAAGTGGGATAATCCCCTGCCTTACGGCATGGTAACTATTCCCGCTGGAACCTTCCACATGGGCAATAACGAGCAGGATGTGAACTACTCCCAAAATGCCCGCATCCGACAAATCACGCTTAGCTCCTTCCACATCGATGATACGGAGATTTCCAACAATGAATATCGTCAGTTTGTAGATGAAGTGGTGGCGGGCTCGGAAAATGCCTTTATGGATAGCGTCTTTTCCTTCATGGAGCGCTATTATGGCAAAAAAATAAACAATCAGGAGGAATATCTTCGGCTCGTCTATCCGGATACGCAGGTCTGGAATAGAGACTTCGGCAACTTTGCCTATAATGAGCCACTGGTAGAAAACTATTACTGGCATCCCGCCTTTGATGACTATCCGGTGGTAGGGGTCAACTGGTATGCGGCGCAGGCTTTCTGCTATTGGCGGACGCTCTTCTATAATGCGTATCGGGCTTCTCGGGAGCTTCCTCCTATCCCGCGTATGCGCTTGCCTACCGAGGCCGAGTGGGAATA
>JAPYWM010000063.1 GCA_028276345.1 Sphingobacterium sp. | reverse complement strand
CCCAGCGTGGGATACCAGCTCCACAGCCCCCCCGAAAACCCTCCGCTTTGTACAGGATAGCGTGCATGACTTTGCGTGGTTTGCGGACCCCCGGTATGCGGTGCTAAGCGACACCGTGACGTTACCGAATGGCCATCGGGTGGCTTGCGTAGCCCTCTTTCGCCCTGCCTGCGCAAAAAGCTGGAAGAATGCCCCCCGCTATATTGTGGAAGCCGTCACAAACCTTTCCGCTTGGGTAGGCCCCTATCCATATGCGCATGCGACAGCCGTCGAGGGTGCTCTGGGTGCCGGCGGCGGCATGGAATACCCCATGATCACCGTCATCGGCGGCTGCCAAATGGATACCAGCTCCCTCCGCACCGTCATCCACCATGAGGTCGGCCACAACTGGTTCCAGGGCCTCCTCGGCTCTAACGAGCGCCGCCACCCCTGGCAAGATGAAGGCATCAACACCTACTACGAGCAGCGGCTGGGCGGCCAAAATCCCAACCAGCCCCTCATAGATACCACCGGTAAAACCCCTCGCCTGAAAATCGCCCTCAGTGGGTTCTTCAGGGGGGCCGTGCCATTGGGAAAGCTAAGTTACCTGATGCCGTCTAATCCGCTCTCGCCGGCGCTCTATCACTGGAACCTCGACCAGCCCCTCTCGCTTAGCTCGGAATTTTATAGCACGATAAACTACGCCCTGGGGGTTTATCAGCGTACGGGCGGGCTTTTGTGGGCGCTGGAAGCCTCGGCGGGAGAGGCGCAGTTTGACCGGGGGATGCAGCGCTACTTTCAGACCTGGGCCTTTCGCCACCCCTATCCCGAAGACTGGGTAGCGGCCCTGCGGCAGGAGGGCATTCCCGCAGAGGGCTTCTTGAAGGCACTTTACAGCGACCGGGAGCCGGACTTTCGTCTAAGGGTGCGGCCGGTAGGGGCAGGGCGGTATGCTATTCGGGTAGAGGAGCCGCATGGTTACTGGCAGGGCCTGCACCTGGAAGCCCGCCTGATCAGTAAAACCGGCCGCTTAGTGGGTAGTCATTTCCTCGCGGTGGAGGCCACTGACACCCTAACCCTGCCGCCCGAGACGCACCTCATCGCCCTCAATCCCCAGCAGGCGCTCTTTGAGCGGCGTGTGGGGAATAACTTCTACTTCACCCGGGGGGTCTTCCGTACCTATCAACGGCCCCGATTTCATCTCGGGCCTGCCACGCTCCCAGCCCTTTCTCGCACTGACATTGGGCTTACGCCGCTTTTCGGGTATAACTTTCGGGATGGCCTCCTAGCGGGCCTGCTCATCAACCACGGCCTTTTCCCCAAGCGGCTGCTGGAGTTTCACCTCCTTCCCATGTATAGCTTCTTGCGGGGGACGCTGCGGGGGAGCGCCGGGGTAACGCTGCGGGCATTTCCCGTGGACCCCTGGTACCTGATAGAGCTACGGGGACGGGTGATGGCCTTCTCCGGGCTTTTGCGGACGAAGGTGAGCGTAGAAGCGCATAAGCGCGCCCCCCAAGACTGCTTTGGCTGGCATGAGACCTGGCGCTTGCGTACCTACCAGCTCGCCTTCGAGGACGAAAACGGCACCTACCAGTGGGAAAACCAAGCCCGTCCCGCCTATACAGCCTTAGACTGGGAGGTTCGCCGCGAGGAGGCCATCCTCACCTGGTATAGCTTTATGTCGGGCGGTGTAGACTGGCGGGGGCACTTTCGGCTCGAGCTCGAAGGGCAGCTATTTTGGCGGGCCTTTTCCAAGTGGGCCTTGTGGGCGCGGGCGTATGCGGGGTATCTCAGCGGTTCGGCCGCTCCCTACCTGTATCTGCGGCCCTCCGGCTATGATCCCTTCGGGGAAGAGGTACTTATAGACCGGTTTCGGCTCAGTGCGCCGCGCTTTGTGAGTCGGCAAATCCCCGAAAACCAAGGCGGCATGCGCCTACCCACCGATACACTCCTGACGCGCCAGCTTCTCACAGCCAACGTGGAGCTGCCCATGCCGCATATCTCCTCCATTCGTCTACGGGGCGACGTGGGGTATCTCCCGGAAAGCCGCCGCGAGCTGGTTAGCCTGAGCTTGGGGCTAACGACTATCCGCTGGCGCCACCGCTTTGTGATGGGCATCTACTTCCCGCTGTGGGGAGATGCATTCGGCCCAGCCCGAAGTCCAGGGAGCCTACGCAATATCCTCGATCACGCCGTCTGGCATATCCGGATTCCGCTGGATGTACGGGGCGCACCCGTCGGACTCCTCTAATGTTTTTTGTTTGGGAGTCTGATGCGGGTACTTCTTACGGGGGGGACGGGGCTGATTGGGCAGGCGCTGACGAAAGCCCTTGTAGCTCAGGGAGATGAGGTTACCATTCTCACGCGGCGGCCTCGACCAGCCGCCGGCCCGATCACCTATGCCGTCTGGAATGGCAAAGAAATGCCGGCTTCGCTCCAGCCCGATGCATTTGAGGCGGTAGTGCATTTAGCGGGGGCTTCTATTGCAGGCCAGCGCTGGACAGCCGCCTACAAGGAAGTCCTCTGGCACAGCCGCGTAGATAGCACCGAGGCCCTCGCTACCTGGTTAGCGAAGGCGAATACCCCTCCCCGCTTCATCAGTGCCTCGGCCGTGGGCTATTATGGCCATACGCTTTCGCAAACGCTCTGTACGGAGGAAAGTCCCCCGGGGGAGGATTTTCTGGCGGGGCTGGCTCGGGCATGGGAAGCGGCTGCGCTGAAAGCCCCGATCGCGCCTTTTATCGCCCGATTCGGTGTGGTCCTGGCCCGAGAAGGCGGTGCCCTGCCTAAGCTCTTACAGGGCTTCCAGCTGGGCATAGGAACCTACTTTGCACCGGGTGCGCAGGGCTTCTCCTGGATACACATCCGTGACGTAGTCAGAGTGCTTCTGTGGGCCCTCGAGCATCCAGCTGTCAGCGGGCCGCACAACGTCTGTGCGCCGCATCCGGTTTCGGCCCGTCAGCTATCGGAGGCCCTCCGCCAGTACAGGCGGGCTTTTATCCTGCTGCCCATTCCCAAGGGCCCCCTCTACTGGCTTTACGGTGACCTCGCCGACACCCTGCATAAAGGGCAGTACGCAGTGCCCGAGCGCCTCTCAAAGGCAGGTTTTGCTTTCACTTTCCCCACCATAGAGGCGGCGCTGGCAGACCTTGTGGGTAGCAGGTGAGGCAAGCTCGTCCTTTCCAGCTGGCGGTTAGCTGTGGCTTGCGGCGCAGTAACGGGGGAGAGAGCAGGGCAGTTGCCCTTCTTAGGCGCCTTAAACCATCCCGCCCGCCGCGCCCACAAACGCACATAGGCCTTTCTTGCCCATGTACTCTTGCCAGCATTTTGTTTCAGGCTATATGGTAGATGTGTTTATTAGGATATCTGGCGTAGCACTTCTCTGGTTGGGGGTGCTTGTAGCGCAGTTGCCAAGTGGATTGCCCCGTCCTCAGCCGGAGGGGCGGCCCGGCATGGGCGGCGAACGTTCCAGCCCCTCTCCCGAGGCCACCCTCAAGGGCACCATCCGCGGCACCCTCAAAGACAGCGCCACCAAAGAGCCTCTTCCCTATGTGAGTATTACCCTCTATCGGGGGGATAAGCTCATCACGGGCGCGCTATCGGACGAGAATGGCGCTTTCGTGATGCGAGAAGTGCCTATCGGGCGCTATCGTATGCGCATGCAGCCCCTGGGTTACCGCCCCACCGAACGCCTCGTGGAAACAACCCCCCTCCGCCCAGACCTCAACCTCGGCACCCTCTACCTCTCCGAAGTCGGCATAGAACTCCAAACCGTAGAAATCCAAGCCGAGCGTAGCCCCGTTACGTACCAGCCCGAAAAAATCGTCTATACCCCAGAAAAAGACCCTACCATCCAGGGCGGCGACGCTGTGGACGCCCTCCGCAAAATGCCCGCCGTCAACTTAGACGTAGATGGCAACATCCAAGTTCGGGGCAGTGGAGCCGTGCGCATTTATGTAGATGGCAAGCCCTCTTTGCTCTTTGCGAATAACCCGGGCGATGCGCTGCGGGCTATTCCCGCCGACCAGATAGAGCGAATCGAGCTGATTACTAATCCCTCGGCCCGTTATGAGGCCGAAGGCGCCGTCATCCTAAATATCGTCCTCAAGAAAAACCGCTTAGACGGCCTCACCACGAGCTTCAACGCTGGCATTTCCACGCAGTTTGCCAATGGCAGTGCTATGCTTGGCGCTAAAATCGGCCGCCAATCCCACACCTTCAATATCAACGGCCGCTATCGCTACGCCGGCACTGGCTACACGCGCTTTTACCGGGAGTCCCAAACCCCAGGCGGCCCTGCTATCCTCACGCAAGATGGCTCCTTCCTGCCCCGGCGCTTCATGACCGGTATCTTCTACAATGGCGAATTCATCCAGAATGCCGCCCGCACGTTTAGCTGGGGCGTGCAGTACCGAACCCTTTCCTTTGACCGCGTGAACGACCTGCTCGTTACCCTCCAAAATCCCGCCTTAGCTAACGGTGCTACCATCACCTACTCCCGCCGGGCGACCTTCCCCCTGTACGACTGGGGGCTCAATGCCAACTTGGACTATACCTACAAGTCCCCCACCCGCAGTGGCGAAGAGCTTTTTGTATCGCTACAGGGCGGCTTTTCACCCCGCATCCAGCGCTATACCTTAGACCAGCTCGCTACGTTGGATACCTTTTTCCTGCGGGAACGTAGCCAGAACCGAGCAGACACCTACGAAGGCCAGTTTCAAGCCGACTACACCCGGCCCTTAGGCGAGCGCTGGAAAGTAGAGACGGGCTTACGTCTCAACCTCCGCAGCCTCTCCACCCAGTCGGCTTACGAACGCTTCAACCGCACGCTGGAGCAGTTTGAGCCATACCTCTTGCGGGCCGATACCTCTCGGATCACCCAGTGGGTGCCAGCCAGTTACGTTTCCCTCGCCTGGGCCAAAGACCGCTGGCTCCTCAAAGCTGGCCTGCGGTATGAGCATACCTACAATGACGCACGCTTTTTGCGCGGCACCCTCCCCATCCAGCAATCCTTTGGCAACCTCCTGCCCAATATCCTCCTGAGCTACAGCGTGCGGGGCATTTTCCCTATTCAGCTCAGTTATAGCCAGCGCACTCGGCGGCCCTGGCTGCGTGAGCTCAACCCCTTCATAGACGCCGCCGACCCCCGCAATATCAGTTACGGCAATCCCAACCTCCGTCCAGAAATCACCCACAGCATAGAAGCCGGATTTTTTCCCTTTCTCACCCTCTTTGCCCGCTACACAGAAGGCGCTATCGAAAATTACAGCTTCGTGGATGCTGCGGGGGTCACCAATACGACATTCCTCAATGCTGGCCGCCGAGGCTATTACGGCGCGACAGCTTTCTGGCGAAAAACCTTCTGGAAAGACAAAATCATCCTCCAGCTCAGCGGCGAAGGCGCCTATGTAGACCTCTGGGCGGACCGAGGTACCTTTATCCTGCGAAACACTGGCTACGAGTATAGCGTGCGGGGGTCTATTCAGTGGCGGCCCCGAGCCGACTGGATAGCCGAGCTTTCGGGCAACTACAACTCTCCCCGGGTAGCCCTGCAAGGCCAGCAGCCGGTGTTCATGTTTCAGGAGCTGGGCCTGCGAAAGACTTTCGCCCAAGGCCGCTGGTCCGTCGGCGCCGTCGTGTATAACCCCTTCTACCAGTATCTCCGCTTTCGCACCTATATCACCGGGCCGGGCTTCGTCCAGGAAAACATAATCGGTGTGCCTTTCCAGCTCTTTGGCGTGCAGGTTCGCTACCAGCGCACCAAAGCCGGCGAGAACTTCTGGCGTCGTCGACGCGGGGCTCCTTCGGACATGGGCGGCGAAGAGTGGTAAGAAGCGGCTTCGCCCTGCCTTATTGTTTTACCTTTGCGTATGCGCTATGTCCTCCCCATGGCCGTGCTAAGCTGCTTATGGGCGCAGCAGGATGCGGCCACCCGGGCCCTCCTCCTCAAATACGACGCCCGCTTCTGGCACTTAGACCTGGAAGTCTCTCACCTCTCCCTGAATCTCAAAGGCTACGCCCGAACCCAACTCACCGTTACGGCGACCAGCTTAGATACGTTGGCTTTTGAGCTACACAGCGCGCTGACGGTAGACTCTGTACGGGTCGGTGGGGTTCGGCAGAGTTTTTTGCGGCGGGGCCATACGATCCGAATCCCGCTCAATCCCCAGCCCCCTCAGGGGACGCTCGTAGAGGCCGAAGTTTTTTACCGAGGTACACCGCCCTCCACAGGGGCCACAGGTATCTTCAACCGGGCTTCGCCTACCTGGGGAAATCAAGTAACCTGGACGCTTACCGAGCCCTTTTATGCGCATACCTGGTGGCCTTGCAAACAAATCCTAACCGATAAGGCCGACTCCGTATGGCTTTTCCTCACCGTGCCGGCAGGCACAAAAGCCGGCGCAAACGGCCTCTTAGAAGGCGTGGATACCCTACCCGACGGCCGCCTCCGCTATAGGTGGAAATCCCGCTACCCCATCGCCTACTATCTCGTGGCCTTTGCCGTAGCGGAGTACATTGATTACAGCTTTTATGCCCCTATCCCGGGCCTTTCGCAGCCGGTGCTCGTCCAAAACTACATCTACAATAATCCCGGTACCCTACCTCAGTTCCAAGCTCAGATTGACACCACGGCGGCCCTCCTGCGAGAGTTTTCTAAACTCTTCGGCCCCTACCCCTTCTACCAAGAAAAATACGGCCACATGATGGCCCCATTTAGCGGGGGGATGGAGCATCAGACCATGACTACGCAAGGCTTCTTCACCTTTACGCTCACAGCGCATGAGCTGGCCCACCAGTGGTTTGGTGATTATGTCACCTGCGCAAGCTGGCAAGATATCTGGCTCAACGAAGGTTTTGCCTCCTATAGTGAATACCTTGCCCTGCAAAAGCTGGGTACGGCCTCAGCCGCCCGAAATTGGCTCGTCAGCACCCACGACAATATTATCAGCAGCCCTTGTGGGAGCGTCTGGGTGCCCGACACGCTAAACGACAGCCGCATCTTTGATAGCCGGCTCTCCTACGATAAGGGTGCCTATCTCCTGCACATGCTGCGCTACCGGGTCAGAAACGACTCGCTCTTCTTTGCAGCCCTACGAGCCTACCTCCAAAATCAGGCCTATGGCGTAGCTCTGGCCGGAAACTTCCGGCAGACCTTCG
>JAPYWM010000062.1 GCA_028276345.1 Sphingobacterium sp. | reverse complement strand
CCCGGTCGCGATGCGCTTCGGCGAGGCTCTGAGCGGCCTCTACGGAACCCCGATACGTGAAAGCGACAATCGCACCTACCTGCGCAAGCACTTCCACAATAGCACGACCGATTCCGCGGCTTCCACCGGTTACCAAGATGACTTTATCCTGTAAGGAGAGCATATGCGCAAACTTACACCGAAGTGCCTTATCTTTGTAGAAGGATGCGGGGAGGGGAAGCAGGGTATATCCTGGCCCGCATAGCCGCTGGCGAGGGTCAGACGCTGGACTTCAAACAGCGCATTGACAGTGCCCGCAAAATCGCCAAAACGCTCGTGGCTTTCGCTAATAGCGAGGGGGGCTCCCTGCTCATCGGCGTCAAAGACAACGGCCGCATCGTGGGTATCGCCCCCGAAGAGGAATATTACATGATAGACTTAGCGGCGCGACGCTACACCCAGCCCGTCACAGCTTTTACGGCTAAAACCCACATGATAGACAATAAAGCCATCTTGGAAGTGCATGTGCCGCCCCAGCCTGAGAAGCGCCCCCTCCGTGCGCTGGAAGAAGACGGCCGGTGGCGGGCCTACGTGCGCATTAGCGACCAAACACGCCTGGCCGGCAGCTTCCTGGAAGCCTTCTGGGAAGCCCAGAAAAAACCCCAACATATCCGCTTCCGCCGAGAAGAAGAGCTCCTCCTGCGCTATCTGCGGGAGCACCCCACCATTGACGAGAAGGCCTACCGTGCCCTCCTTGGCCCCCGCCACGCCTGGAAAGCCCGCCGCATCCTCATCAAGTACCTCCTCATCGGCCTCCTTGTCATGGACATCACCCCCACCGGCGAAGTCTTCCGCTTAGTGAGCTAAACCGCATCCACCTAAGTCCAAGGAACGCCCTTCACCAGAAGATGCGCAAAACTTCCCCCTCTACCCGCACAAGGTAAAAGCCCGGCGTGAGAGGAAGCTCATGCCATCCCGGCGACAATGCTGCAGACCACACCAGCTGCCCCAGCGAATTATATACCTCAATAGCATACTTATCATCGGAGCCGCTAATGTACAGGTTACCCTGGTAAAACTTCACCTGTAAGGGGACTTGTTCCAGGGCGAGCTCCACTGTTCGTGAATACACAGGGGCAGCACCGGGTTCCTCTACTCGTAAGCGATAATACCAGGGGCCTTTCCCGGGGCGCAGGTGGTCCTCAAAGGTGTAGGTCATAGAACTACCCCGTCCTAACAAACTGCCGATAGGTACAAAGAAATTCCCTTCACGCCTCTCCACAATAAAGGTCGTGTTAGGTGGCTCCTGAGCGGTTTGCCACGAGAGGCGGTTATAAGTAGCAAGAGCCTCGCCCCATAGCTCCCGAGCCCAGACTACGGGCAGAACCGTACACGAAAGCTGAGCTGTATCCCTGCAATAGGGATATTTGGAAGAGTTGGACACGACCGTGTAATTAATAGTCACATTGTTAGCGCTACCATTGACGGGATAGGTGAGGTAGAGATGGATCCAGCCAGGCTGGCTATTGTCTATGAGGGTGTCTGGTGGGCCTCCTAAGAGGCCAGGAGGAGTAGTGTTAATATTTCCGAGAACGGAGGAGAGTGGGATCTCCGAGGAGAACCACAAATGCACAGTCACGCCATCAGAGGAAGCGCATCCGTTAGATGGTATTTCGGCAAAAACTTTCCACTTCGTCGGATCTATGTTGAGGATGAAGGTGTGCTGCTCGGTATTGGTGTACCACCAGGTGTTGATGACCTCGGGGTTGGCGTTGTTGGTGCCGCGATTTCGCCAGCGATGGCAACCGAAAGTGAGGGTAGGCTGACAGCCGGTGAGATTTTGTACGCCATCCAACGAGTTTCCGGGGTCTGTCAGAAGGATATCATCCCAGTATACTTTGGGGTCGGGGATAGGACTTCCGTTAGGCTTTGTAGTAGGGCGCACCAGGAAGACGCGGAAACCATTATTATGGTGCTCTACATCCACGAGCGGCAGGTGGGTCAGTCCGGTGAAGTAGTCTAACTGCGCATTGACGATAGTACCATTAGCGACGGGGACGCCGTTTCCGTCGCGGCCGTCCCAGGGCACACAGTTCGGCCCCCCGTTAAGCTGGCCGATGAAAGTCCACGGCACATATGGCGCCGGGAAGTTGAGCGTAATCTGCACCTGTCCGGGTTTGGAAAGCGAGACATAAATGCAGTAGCTCATTTCGGTACAGGGGATTACTGCGAAGGAGTCCACACTTCCCACGATACCAGTGGGATAGTACTCTATGTCGGGGTCGTTGAGGAAGATGGGGTACTCTGGCGCAGCAGGGACACCACCGGCATTCAAGATGTTCTGCCGATAGTCAGAACGGCGGCGCTGCTGCGGCGTCCCGACCGTGGAGGCACCGAAGGAGTTACACGCTACCTCAAAGCCATAGGGCTGCATCCCATTGAAGGCAAAGCTCGTTACGATGGAGTCCGGGGAATACGTATAGAGCGTGCCCACGAAAGGGTTGTTAGCCCCCCGGGTGGTGAAATCCCACTTACGGCTCCAGAGGCGGCCCGGCTTAGTTACCCAGCTCGTGCCACTCCACCGGGCTACGGTGATATCAAACCACCGGAAAACCCGCTTCTGGTAAGTGTTAGGGTTATTATTGACGGCAAACTCAATGTAGTAGTCACCAGAGGGACCCCCAGCGGGCACATTGTAAACAAGAGGATTATAGCCCGTAGCGCCGACAAGGGGCTGTGGACCGGCCATAGCCTGGGCACAGGTATTGATCCACCCCGCCCCCATGGTACTCTGAAGCTGGATAGGTCCCATCACAACGTTTCCATTAGGGTCGCGTAGACGCATCCAGACATCATTAGCAATGGTTGGATTACCATCATTTTGATTATTCACATGAAATCCCATGTAGATACGCTCGCCCGCGGTAGCACGAATGTACAAACGGGCATACTCAGGGCAGTTATAAGTAGCGAAGTTTCGGAGAGGGTCATTATTATCCCAGATCTGAATGTAGCCGTGGTTGCTACAGTTATTAGCCATGAGCTCGCGCGTGCCCTCGCCCAGCATGAGACCCAGCAGAGAGAGGAAAACTACCTTGGGTCTCATATAGGCAAAATAACAAAATTTTTGCCAACTCCTTGGAATGCCCTGGGCCATAGTCATGGCGTATATACGCACACAGTGGCGAAAATGTTGCAGTGGCAGCAAGCTAACTAACTTAATTGTGGAAAACATCCCCTCATGCAAAAAGCCGTCCAGAGCGGCCCAAACACCCTATAATCTGGATGGCCTATGGCCTCTCTCAATCCGTACCTTTGCCCTATGTACGAGACGATTTCATACGAGGTGCGGGACGCCGTTGCTTATCTCACGCTCAACCGGCCCGACCGATTCAACGCCTTCAACGAAAAAATGAGCCATGAGCTTCTCGCCGCCCTCCGGGAAGCCCGTAAAAATGCCCAAGTGCGCGCCGTGGTGATCCAGGGTTCTGGCAAAGCCTTCTGTTCGGGCCAAGACCTTAAGGACATCATCGGCATCAAACGTTCCCTCGGCGAATCCGTAGAGAGGCGCTACAATCCCCTTGTGCGGACCCTGCATGAGTTAGAAAAGCCCGTGATCGCCAGCGTCAATGGCGTAGCGGCCGGGGCGGGGGTGGGGCTTGCGTTAGCTTGTGACTATGTGATTGCGGCTGAAAGCGCCTCCTTTGTCGTGGCGTTTGTCAATGTGGGGCTTTCCCTGGATACGGGGACTTCCTTTCACCTGGTGCGCACCATTGGCCTCAAACGCGCCTTTGAGCTGGCCACCCTCGGTGAGCGCCTCCCCGCCCAAACCGCCCTCGCTTGGGGCATGATCAATCGGGTCGTCCCCGATGCCGACCTCCCTCAGGAAACCCACCGCATCGCCACCCACTACGCCGAAAAACCCCCCAGAGCCCTCGCCTACATCAAAAAGCTCCTCCTGCATAGCTTTGAGCGCTCGTACGAGGAGGCCCTCCAGCAGGAGCTCTACTACCAAGAACTGGCCGGCCGCACCGAAGACTACCAAGAAGGCATCCAGGCCTTCGTAGAAAAGCGTAAGCCCCAGTTCAAGGGCCGATGACGGGAACCCCAGATTGGCGAGCGTGGTTCCCCGGCGCCGAAAAAGCCTCGCTCCTCCTCATAGCAGGCCCCTGCGTCGTAGAGAGCTATGACATCTGTGCCCGCACCGCCGAAGCCCTCCAAGAGGCCTGCGCTAAGGAGGGGTTTTACTACGTCTTCAAGGCCTCCTACCGCAAAGCGAATCGTACGCGGGGCACCTCCTTCCAGGGGATTGGCGACGAGGCAGCTCTGAATATTCTCTCCCAGGTGCGGCAAAACTTTGGCGTCCCCCTCTTGACCGACGTCCATGAGACCACAGAGGTCTCCGCCGCCGCTCAAGTGGTGGATGTAGTGCAAATACCGGCTTTCTTAGCCCGTCAGACGGCCCTCCTGCAAGCGGCTGGCTATGCCGGAAAAATTGTCAACATCAAAAAAGGTCAGTTCATGAGTCCCGAAGCGGCCCTTTTCGCCGCCGAAAAGGTCGCTATGACAGGTAATCGTCGGATTTTCCTGACGGAACGGGGGACGTTTTTCGGGTATTCGGACTTAGTGGTGGATTTTCGGTCGGTGCCTCGGATGCAAGCAGGGGGGTATCCGGTTATACTGGATGCCACGCATGCGGTGCAACAGCCCAATACCGGCGCGGGCCAGACCCTCGGCGAAAGGGCCTTCGTACCGCTTTATGCGCAGCTTGGGGTGGTCGCTGGGGCTGACGGTATCTTCATGGAAGTGCATCCAGAGCCGGCAGCTTCCCCCAGCGATGCGGCGACGATGCTTTCCATAGAGGAGGCCCGTGCGCTTTTGCCGCGCCTGCGCCGCCTGTATGAAGCCCGATAGCCCTCTCTACCTGCATGGTCTGTGGGGCTACCCTGCCCCCGACGAGGTCCTGCCGAGTCCAGCACAGGGCTGGTCTTTCTTGAGCGGCTTCGCCATACGGCCGCTCGGTGAAGAGCCTGCCCCCTCTGCTCGCTACCTCCTCGACAAGCTCCTGGAAAGCCTCCCGCCACAGGCCTTCTCTGCTGCGCCCGGAGCGGTTTATATTGGCACCGCTCGGGGCGAAATCACCCCCCTCCTATCTCTCTATGACACCTGGAAGGTCTCGCCGACCGAGGCACTGCGCCCCTTCCCAGAGACGACGGCGGGCGCCCTCAGCACGCTCGTGGCCGAAAGGCTTAGCTGCACTGGGCCCGCCCTCACCCTCTCCCAAACCTGTATCAGTGGGATAGCCGCACTCTACCAAGCCTACCTCTACGCAGCCGCTACGAAAGAGCCCGCTTGCTTCGGCGCCGTAGAAGCCCCCCTCCACCCACTCCTGATAGAGAGCTTCGCCCACCTCCGACTCTGCACCCGCCGAAAAGCGTTTCCCTTCACCCTGCCTTTCAGCGAAAATAGCGTCGTCCTCTCTGAGGGAGTTGTGCTGGGCTTTATTAGCCCAGCCCATAGTCCCTGGCAGATAGAACGTATAGCCCTGCGCATTAGTCGGGGGGAGGGGACGACTTTCACAGGTTTGCCAGAAGCGGCCTTTTCAGCGCTTTTACGGAGCCTCTCGGAGACACCTCCCCAGGCGGTGATTCTCCATGCTCCAGGCACCCGGAAGGGCGACGCCACCGAGCTCGCCGCTGTAGAAGCCGTCTGGGGCCGCCTGCCCGCGCTCACCCTTAAGCCCCTCATTGGCCACAGCGTAGGCGCCTCTGGCCTCCTAAGCCTACTCTGGGCGCAATGGCTCCTCTCCCAGCAGGTCTGGCTCTACAATACCGAGACCCTGCGGGTCAGTCCGCCCGACTGGCCGACCTTCCCGGCCCATGAGCCGGAAGGCCTCGTGCGCCATCTCCGGCTCGAGACACCCCTCCGGCGAATCGCCATTCTCGGAGCGGGATTTGGCGGTGGGGTAGCGGGTGTTATTTTGCAATATGCGCCTCTTTGAGCGGATAGAGGCCCAGCTGGAAAAGCTTCCCGAGCGGCCCTTCTGGCCGCGCCCCAGCCCACTGGACTTCACTACCAACGACTACCTCGCCTTACAAGCCGATGGCATCATTGCGGAGATTCTGCGGGGCTTTCCCGCCGAGCTCTGGCGAGGAAGTGGGGCTTCCCGCTACTTAGGCGGTGACCACCCCGCCTATCATCACTTAGAAAACCTCCTGCACGAAAAGTACGGCCAGCCTGCCCTGCTTTTCCCCAGCGGGTTTGTGGCCAATATCACCCTCTGGGAAGCGCTTGCTCAGCGGGGCGACACCATTATTTACGACCGGGAGGTGCATGCGTCTATTCGACAGGGGCTCCGGTTATCCTTAGCGCAGGCCTGGGGCTTCCCGCATAACGACTGGGAAGCCGCCGAGAAGCTTCTACGGCAGGCCCGAGGCGAAACCTTCCTCGTCGTGGAGTCCCTCTACTCTATGCGCGGCGACATGCCCGACCCCGAGGCGCTCCGCTACCTCCAAGCGCGCTACGAGTGCCACCTCATCCTCGACGAAGCACACACCACCCTCATCTATCCCGACGGCGAAACCTGGGCGCATCACCACGGACTGAACCCCCTCCTCACGCTCATCACCTTTGGAAAAGCCGTAGGCCTTATGGGCGCAGCGCTCTTGGCACCGCCCCTTCTGCACACCTACCTCCAGCGACGGTGCATCGGGACTATCTACTCCACGGCTTTGCCGCCTCTAATAGCGGCGGCCGTAGCGCAGGTCTTTGCGCAGGCAAGGGCCTGGCTTCCCCGTCAAACGCAGCTGTGGCAGACCGTGGCTCTCCTGCGAAAGCGTCTCTCTGCCGAGGGTATTCCCTTCCTCGGCCTGCAAGGCCCCATCGCCATGGTCAAAACCCCCGCCGCTGGCATCCCTCTCAAACGCCTCTCTCCTCCTACCGTCCCGGAGCCTATGTATCGCCTCTCCCTCCATGCCAACCACACCCAGCAAGACATAGAAACCCTCGTCCGGGCCCTGAAAGTAGGCATGAACCAGCTTTAGCGGAAAAACGGCCACTATGACGGAGTGGCACTTTGAGGCATCCCGTGGGAAAATACCATTTGCAATCAAAAACCTTCTGAACGGAGAGAGGTTTTGGCGGCGGCCAGCCCTGCGGG
>JAPYWM010000061.1 GCA_028276345.1 Sphingobacterium sp. | reverse complement strand
CGATGGGATGGGCTGATTAACTGGGAACAAGTGCGTGCCGACAACCGAGCTAAACGCGACACCCTTATCCGGGCCAGCGGCGATACCCTCATCGGTTATGCGGCCAACCTCATCCACCGCAATAGCGTCAATTCCCACAACTGGTATGGTCTTCTCTCTAATGTCAACCTCACCACCGGCCCCTTTGAGATCAATGCCGGCATAGATGCGCGCTACTATGTGGGCTATCACTATCGGGTGGTGAAAGACCTTTTTGGGGCGGACTTCTGGATTGACACCTTTGATGTGCGGCGGGGCGAAACTATGACCATCCTCGTAAATAATCAGGCCCGCACTATCCGCAACGCCCGCCTGACCCGCGTCGGTGACCGGGTTAACTACGACTACGACTCGTATATCACGTACATTGGCGGCTTCTCGGAAATCAAGTACGACCGGGGCCCGCTCACGGCTGTGCTGGTATTGGCCGGCACCCAAAACCGCTTCCAGCGCCAGGAGAACTTCCGCTATCGGCCCGAAGATCGCCCCCTCCGCTCACCTGTCATCTCTATCTTCTCCTATGTGGCGAAAGCGGGCGTGGGCTTACGTATCACCGACCAGGCGCTCCTCTTTGCCAATGGAGGCTACTTCATCCGGCCGCCCTTCTTTCAGTTTCTCTTCGTGAATGATAGGTTTGGCAATGAAATGGCCCAAAACTATGATGTGGAAAAGGTCTTCCAGAGTGAAGCGGGGATTCGCTGGCAAGAGCGCTTGTGGTCTCTCCAACTGACAGGCTATTGGATCGAGTGGCGGGATAAGGTGCTAATGTCGCCCGCTATCTCCCTGCCAGACGGAACTTTCACGCAGGCACGGCTCAATGGCCTCGCTGCGCGTCATCAGGGGGTCGAGCTGGAAGGGGGAATACAGCCGCTCTCCTCCCTGCGGCTGGGCGTAATCGCCAGTATCGGCGACTGGAAGTGGCAAAATGACGTTTTTGCTGTCGTCCGGGATAATAACCAGCAAATCGTGGATACGGTGGAGGTTTATGCGAAGGGGCTGCGGGTCGGCAGTGCCCCCCAGACCCAAATCACGGGGACCCTTCGCTTCTCCCCGGTACCCAACCTATACATTATGCCGATGGTAGCGTATTATGATCGCTTTTGGGCGACCTTTGACCCCGCCACCCGGACTAATCCCAACGACCGCAGCCAACCTTGGCGTCTGCCAGCGTATACCCTCATCGACCTGGCCGCCGGCTACGAAGTGCCCATCACCACGGATATTCGGCTCCTGGTATTCGGTAACATCCACAATCTCTTAGGTACACGCTACATCGTAACGGCTCAGGATGGGCCCACGCATGATGAGCGCACGGGGCGGTTCTTTTATGGGTTTGGGCGGACGTGGAACTTTGGGCTGCGGCTTAGCATGTAAAGCTATCTCAGAGGAGGCATGTTAGAAGGGGCGGTACAGGACTGTGCCGCCCCTGCTTTTACAGATTACTCACCGTTCCCAGCGCCTGGTATAGGATAGCCTGTGCAAAAGGTACCAGCGTCCGCTCCAGCTCCTTAAGGAAGGGCGAAGCCCAGAAACCACTCAAAACTACCCAGATGCTCAGCAGGGTAAGGCCTATGGTGGCCATTGGGCCGAGGTCCTGGGCCGATAGGGGTTTCGGCTCGCCAAAAAGGACCTGCCGTAGCACCCGCAAGGTATAGATAGCCGCTATGGCTACGCCGGCCAGCGCAGCTATGAAAACCCCTCGCTGAACCATGGGACTCTGGTAGCTGCCCACCAGAATCAGAAATTCAGCCGGAAACTGGCTCAGACCAGGTAGCCCAATACTGGCTATGGCCGTCAGTACCCAGAAAAATGCCAGTCGGGGGTAACCAGCAGCGAGCCCCCCCATAGCGCTGATCTCATCCGTCCCAGCCTGCTCAATGAGATAGCCTACGACAAGCAGCTGTACTGCAGCCACGGCCGCATGGCCTATGGCATACCAGGCGGCCCCACTGAACCCCGCCCCCGAAGCCGCCGCAATCCCAATCGCAATAAAGCTCAGGTGGGAAATAGTCCCATACGCCAGCCAGCTGCGAAGATTCGTCTGAAAGTAGGCGGATAAGCCAGCAAAAAGCAAACTCATGGCGGCAATCCCCCCGATATATGGCGCTAACGTCAAATGCCCCACCGGAAAAGCCGGCGCCCAACGCAGCCACCCAATCGCCCCCAGCTTCGTCAGCAGAGCGGAGGAGAGAACTACCAAAGGAAGCGGCGCATACCGGTATAGGGATAAGACCCAGCCATGCCCAGGAAAGAGCCCGAGCTTGACATAAAAAGCCACACAAAAGCCTAAATAAACCCATGCCTGCGTCTCAGGGGGAAGGGGATATTTTAGCCAAGTGACGTAGCTTGTGGAGAAGGGGATACCGTGGGTAACGCTTATCTGAGCTGCCCCGTAGAGGATAGCCGCCAGAAACGGAATAGACCCCGCCACCGTGTAAAGCAGAAAGGAAAGTCCGGTACTGCGGGCCTTTTCCCGGTCGGGGACAAGGGAGAAAATCAAATACACCATCGGGATGAGCGTCGCTTCAAACCCAATGTAAAAGCTAATCAGGTCATACGAGAAGATAGCCCAGAGGGCAAAGCCCTGTACGAGGAGTAAGGCGGGAATCTGAAGGGCGGGTTGTGTGAGCTTCCAGTGGGGCCACCAGCTCAGGACGAGGCCGATCAGCGTAACCAAAAACGCCAAAAGCAGCGCAAAGCCATCCGTGGCCAAAAAGAAACTCACATCGTAGCGGGAGACCCAGCCCTGCGGCGTGAGGTACCCCCACCAGGGCATTTTCCAAGAGAGCGTAAAGAGGTGATAGGTCACCTCCAGAGGGGCCTTCTGCTGGTAGAGAAGGGCGAGCCAGCCGGCTACGGCGAGCTGGATAAGAGCTGTAAGCCGCCATCCCCAGGTGAGAAGGCCTTCCCGGCGCAGGCTCCCCAAAAGGCCTACTAGGAGCGCTCCCACCAAGGGAGTCAGTATCCACCACCCGACCATCACCCGGCAAAGGTACTTTACTCTTTCGACGCTATGGCGTCACTGGCTTTATGACCGATGATCAGGGCGGCACACCCACTGCCAGCGGGATAATAAAGCTCAATGATAAGGAGCTGCGTGCTGCTCAGCTCTAAGTCCCAGTAAGGGCGGGCATTCTGGGTGCCCGTGTCCAGAAGCGGGACATGATTGGCATTGTAGATACGCATGCGCAGGGGGCTTTTCTCGTCAGAGCTTCCACAGGGAATGAGGCGATAGCGAAGACCTTTGAAGAAGGTGTAATAAACCTCCGTTTTTTCGTTGTTATAGAGTTCGGCTCGCCAGTAGCGTCCATCCCAGCTATAATCTTCTATGAAGCTGGCCTTGCAAAGTGGGATGAGCTTAGCACAGGAGCTCTGGGCGTGTGCGGCGCTGATACTGAGCGTGAAGAGAAGCAGGACTAAGCTTTGCTTCATACGCTAATGAGGTATTGGCGAAGTGGATGGAGCTTTTCGCGCAGTTGGGCGCTGATTTGTGGAGAAAGGGGAGCGGATTTCTCAAAGTCTAAACGGATAAGCCCTTTCTGCGGATCGGTGGAAGCAGAGGCGTCCGTGGCAGGATCAGGTATCTTAGACAGGGCAGCCTCAATAGCGCTAAGATGGGAGAAAATAATCCTGGAATCTTCGCTGTAGGTAGTGTCTATGGCGTACATTTTTTTCATCAGGGGGACGAGACTTTTTTGAAGGCGGATGAGGTCGGCCAAGCCGTGCTTATTGGGCGCTTTTTCTTGCAGGTGGAGGGTGAGGTGCAGGCTTTCTACCCAGCCGCCTAAGATCATGTGTCGCAGGAGGGCTTGCTGGCCGGTGGTCTCTAAGCGATCTTGAATCTCGGCATAATAAGTGGAGAAAAGCCGTTGCAAGCTGTCGGGCTTATCCTGTAGGCGGTCTAACTCTCGAATCCGCTCCATAGAAAGCATATCGCTCAGCCCATAGAGTTGAGATAGCCGGTTGGCGCTGGTGAGGTATTCATAAGCGACCTGGTAGTTGTTGGTAGCGTGAGCATAAGCCATATCGGTGAGGTAAATCCCCAGGTTGGCTGCCCCCTTAAGGCTGCGGTACCGGGAAGCCAGGGTCGGATCGTGCAGAGCTTCCCTGTAAAAGGGAACTTTTTCCTGGCGCAGCCATAGAGAAATTTGCGCTGGTGAGGGGGCAGCTCGCATGTACTTCTCAATCTCCTCCCATGATACAGCGTAAATTGTATCAGGGACTGTTTGAGGCATTTGCTGCTGAGCGTCTGAACCGCAGGCAGAGAGCCAGAGGACTACGCTACTGAGTAGGTAGGCCCATACGCTTCGCAAAAGAAGCTTTACATTCCGGACTGCAAAAACCATATAGTTTTCCTGCATAAGTTAGCGTATCCATGATCGGATGGGGTGGAAACTTCATTTCGCACTCGGGGCAGTAGGGGACAGCGAGGGATTCTGGGGGGATAGGCAGGCCTGCGGTAGCGGTGGTCATCTGGCGAGATTCTGACTGGGTACTCCCGGCGGAGTCAGACGAGGCGGTTTGACACCCTCCTAAAAAGAGTAGGGCGATAAGGGAGGCTGCGAGGTAGGGTAGTCTTGGGGTTCGCATCGGGGCAAAGGTAGGTTTTTCGGGCTAATTTATCAGGTTAGCGCGCTGCAGGATGTGGCGCAAGTAGGCTAAATGGTCTGGGTGGTAGGCGGCGCGCAGGAGGCTCTGGCGGTCGCGTGGCAGGAGGGTAAAACCGAGGGGTGGGGTGTAGCCGCTGGGGTCGGGCGTGTAGTGAAGGGCATATTTTTCGATGGGGATGGGGTAGAGGGCGCGGAGGACTTCTAAGGTGAGGTGATTAGGGTGGTAACGGGATTCGGCGAAGGCGGTATAAAGGCCACCGAGGAGGGGTTGCTGGGGTGCGGGTGTGTTCTGCGGGGGTAGGTCTCGGATCTCAATCCAGATGATTTTAGCGGTGGTAGCGAGGAGGGAGCGCTGCTTCCATAGGAGGCGGAGGGAGAGGCTTTGGCCGAGGTTGTCAATAGCGCCGGCGTCCATGATATCGAGCGGGGGGCTGGTGGGAAGGCGGACTGCCGGCAGCACTAAGGGAAAGGCAGCATTCATGCGAAGGGCGGAGGTAATGCGAAGGTCATCGCTGGGCAGGAGCTGGCGCAGTTCCAGGGCCACAGGCGTCTGATCCGCCCAGCAAAGAAAGGACATTGGTAAGGGGGAAATGAGGAGCTGGAGGCTATTGGTGAGGCAAGCGGGCGTGAAAAGGATAATAGGCGTTTGACCGGACTCTTCGTAGGGGGCGTAAGTTTTCAGGCGATGGTGGAAGGCGTTTGTATTTTTCATCAGGCGGGTTTCGAAGGCGTAGTCGCGGCCCTTGGGATAGGTGATGTGGGTGAGGGTATCTTGCCAGTAGGCTGTTGGACTAAGGAGGCCGAGGAGGCCAGTGGAGAAAAGGGGGTTGAGGAGGTCTTGGGTAAGGCGATTCGCTTCGTGGATGGTGGGGGTGCGATCGGGGTGGAAAAGGTGGAGTTCTCGCCAAAAGGTAGCACCAATGAGGCCGCCGGAGGCGCCGGTGATACCAGCGAGGGTGCGGTATAAGCGTCCGTTGGAGAGGCTATCTAAGAGGTGGAGGTTGAGGAAGGTCCAGTAGGCGGCGCGCCAGCCGCCGCCGGAGACGGTAACCCAGAGGAAGATGGGCTTATGCGCGTGCTGGTTCGCGAGGCGTTTTTGGAGGATGCGGGCGAAGTGAAGGCTGTCGGCGGCGACCTGGCGGGCGGTGATGCTATCCCAGCGGGGTAGGCGGTAGGGCTGGGGTTTGTCATAGGGGAGGCCAAAGGCAGCGCTGGCATGGTGGATTTCGTGGGAGAGCTTCCAGCCAATGAGACCAAGCAGGGCAAGTATAACGATGAGGCCCAGGCTGCTGCGCTTGAGCCAGTAATCCAGGGCGCCGAGGGTCATCAGCAGGAGCGCGCCGAAGACCAGTACCACAACGGAGGCGGGCAGGTATAGGTTGGTTACGCTCTGGATGTAGCCCCAGAGAAAGGTCAGACCGATGATGATGACTTCCAAGATGAGGGCGGATAGGTGGCCCCGGGTGAGAATGCCTTCCATGAGGCGGAGGGTGGCCTGCTGGGGGAGCGTACGGTTTACTGGGGTGATACCGCCTGGGATAGTTAGGTAGTAGCGTACCCGTTCGCTGCTACCGAGGAGCCATAGGCCAGAGGTAGGAGGAGGGCTATCGGGTGAAGGGGAGAGCGTTTGCTTGATAAGGGGGCGCAGGGAACGAAGAGCAAGCTTCCATCGGCTAAAGTAAAGGAGCGCGAGAGTCCACACGAGGATAGTGCCAGCAAGGAGGGCGAGGATTTCGGTACGGAGGGTAGGACTCTCTAAGTGAAAGTGGTTGTAGCGGGCGATGTAAAGTAGAAGAAAGGCGAGAGGGAGGAGGCTGTTATTGAGGGCGTAGAGAAAGACAAAGTTTCGGCCGCTGTGCAAGAGAAATCCCGCATGATGGGCATCCAGGAGGAAGGTGCTCAGGTGATAGGCAACGGTGAAGATGCCAAAAGCTATACCCCAAGCAAAGCTGCCCCGAATAGGATTTGAGAGGCCTTCGCCGGGGCTGTAGAAGATCATCTCCACGCCTACACTCTGGCCGATAAAGCCGAGGGCCATAGCCCACAAGAAGCCCCATAAAGCCATGAGGAAAGGGTGCCGCCGGATTTGGAATACTGGTAGCTGGAGGGGATAGAAACGAGTGATGTACGTGAAGAGGTGGAGAGCGGTGAGGAGAACCTTTTTCATGTGCCAGTGTGGCCGAAGCCCGCTTCGCCGCGCTCGGAGGGAGAGAGGGCGGGGACGACTTCCCACTGGGCCTGGGCGATAGGGCAGAAAACCATCTGGGCGATACGCATGCCAGGTTCGATAAGGAAGGGCTGCTGACCGAGGTTGATGAGGAGGACCTGGATTTCGCCGCGGTAGTCGGCATCGATGGTGCCGGGGGCGTTGAGGAGGGTGATGCCGTGATGGAGGGCCAGGCCGCTGCGGGGGCGGATTTGGGCCTCCCAGCCGAGGGGAATCTCCAAATAAAGGCCGGTAGGGACGAGGAGCCTTTCGCCAGGCTGAAGGGTGTAAGGCGTAGGCAGGTTGGCGTAAAGGTCTACACCGGAGGCGCCGGGCGTCTGGTAGGTGGGAAGGGGATAAGGGGAGGTAT
>JAPYWM010000060.1 GCA_028276345.1 Sphingobacterium sp. | reverse complement strand
TACCTTTCGCTGGCAGCCCGCCTCCCAAAAAGCCCAGAAACCTTCCAAATCCGGGATACGTGGTCCCCTTTCACCAGTGTCCCCCGGTCAAAGGGACAGCCAGGCGGCTCCTGCTAAAAAAAGCGGTCCGGCGAGAGAAAAGCCCCTTTTGCCAGTAGAGGAAAGTCCGCGGTAAGGGAGAAGATTATACATAAAGCCCAGAGGCTTGCAAAAAAGCCCGGAGCTGTGGGGGGAACTCTTCCGGAGATGTTTCTTCCAGCTGCTGGCGGGTACCTTTCCAGACAGGCTCTCCATCGTACAGAAAGAGTATCCTATCGCCCAGGATTTGGACACTGCGCATATCATGGGTGACCACGATGGTGGTGGTGTGAAAGTCTTCGGTAAGCTGTTGAATCAGTTCGTCTATACGGCGAGCGGTGAGGGGGTCCAGGCCGGAGTTGGGCTCATCGCAGAAGAGGTACTTAGGATTGAGGACGATGGCGCGAGCGAGGCCCACGCGGCGTTTCATCCCGCCAGAAAGCTGAGCTGGATACTTGGCTTCTACCCCTTGAAGGCCCACCCGTTCCAGACAATAGGCCACGCGGTCCCGGATCTCATTTTCGGAACTTTTTGTGAATATCCGCATGGGGAAAGCGACGTTTTCACCCACGGTCATGGAGTCGAAAAGCGCTGAGGATTGGAAGAGCATACCGAGATTTTTGAGCAGTTCTTGTCTCTCTTCGGGTTTAGCTTTGTAGAAGTTCGTGGAGCCGTAGTAGACCTCGCCGGCGTCAGGCTTAATGAGGCCGACCATGCATTTGAGGAGGACGGTTTTGCCGCAGCCGCTGGGGCCGATGATCATGTTCACGCGGGCGGGTTCGAAGGTGAAAGAGATGTCTTTGAGCACTTCCTGATGACCGAAGCGCTTTCGGATGTTTTCGATGCGCAGTTCGCTCATTTAGAGGAGGAGTTGGGCCAGGACATAGTCGGCAATCAGGATCAGGAGCGAGCTGATGACGACGGCCTTCGTGCTGGCGGCGCCCACCTCCAGGGCCCCTCCGCGCACGTAATAACCTTGATAAGCCGAGACCGTAGTGATGATGAAGCCGAAGGTGACGGCCTTTATGAGCATAAAGACGAGCTGAAACTCCTCAAAGAAGCTGCGAGCGCCTATACCAAACTGGGTGGGGTTTACAGCGCCGGTGAAAGCCCCCGCTGCGATACCTCCCAGATGGGAAATCAAACAGGAGTAGATGACCAGCGTGGGAAAAGCCAGCAGCCCCGCTAAGAGCTTAGGCAAAATCAGATAGGTGGCGGAGTTGATACCCATCACTTCCAGGGCGTCTATTTGCTCGGAGACACGCATGGAGCCAATCTGGGAGGCGATATTGGAGCCGATCCGCCCCGCTAAAACGAGGGAGGTAATGGTAGGCGCCAGCTCCAGAATAGAACTGGTAGATACGATAGCGCCAATCGTGGACTTGGGGATGAAAGGCGAAACGAGCTGATAAGCGGTTTGGACGGTGGTAACGGCCCCTACGAAAAAGGCGATGATAGCCACGAGAAAGATGCTATCCCGTCCGATGATGAGGAATTCTTGTGTCCAGAGCTGATAGTAGAGCCGCCAGTGCAAAAGCCCCGTAAAGGTGCGCCGCAGAAGCAAGAGATACGTGCCTACGGCTTCAAGCGCTTGAATGAGCGGGCTGAGCATGGTACCAATTATTCTGGGCAAGTAGGCGCGGCAGAAGGACGTGAAAGGTCGTCTGGCCGGGCTGTGAGGAGACTTCGATGCGGCCGTGGTGCTTTTCCACGATGCGGCGGCAGATATCGAGCCCTAAGCCTGTTCCTTCCCCCCGGGACTTAGTAGTGAAAAAGGGCTCAAAGATGCGCGGCAGGATCTCAGGGGGGATGCCAGGGCCGTTATCCGTAAAGGAAACCCGGATAAAATCGCCATTTAGCTGCGCTTCGATGCGTAGGCGCCCCTGCCCATTCATGGCCTGTATAGCATTCTGAATGATATTCGTCCAGACCTGGCCGATTTCGTCTGCAAAGAGATAGAGCTTTGGCAGGGCAGGGTCGTAATAGGTCTCTACCTCTACGCCTTGTTTGAGCTGATTTTGATAGAGGGTGAGAATGGTGTCGATAGACTCCGGGAGGTCGGTGAGGACGGGGGTGGAGCGATCGCCACTGGTATGGACATAACTTTTGAGGGCGAAGACGACCTTACGGGTGCGCTGAGAAGCAAGGAGGATGTTTTCAAGCTGCAAGCGAAGCTGACCCAAGAGGTAGATGAGGTCTATGGTTTCTGGGATGTGGAGGAGGGACAGGATGGGGTCCAGGTCGTTTTCCTGGTGGAGGCCGGCTTCTACGAGGCGGCGAGCGGCACTTTCGGCATCGGGTAGGCCGGCTTCTTCCAGCCGGGCGGCGAAACGTTTACGCAGGGCCCGCTCTTCCCGGCTGGTGAGAATGGGCCGCTCCTTCACCAGAAGTGTGTTTTGTATCCAGCGCCAGAGAGTGGAGACAGTTTGGGGGGCCTGGGCCTGTAGACTTGATAGCAGGCGCAGGAGGTTGGGCAACGTTTCTATGAGGGTTTCGGCAGAGCCTTTGATGGCGCCGAGGGGGCTATTGATCTCGTGGGCGATGCCGGCGATAAGCTGGCCAAGGGCCGCCATCTTTTCGGAAAAGATAAGCTGCTCTTGAGTAGCGCGCAGGTTTTGCAGGGCCTTCTGGAGTTCGGCGGTGCGCTCTTCTACCCGGCGTTCGAGGGTTGCATTGAGGGTTTCTAATTCAGAGCGGGCTTCGCTGGCTTCGCGGATTTTTGCTTCGAGGAGCGCATTCTGGTTTTGGAGGTTTATGAGGAGCTGGTTTATGCGGTGTTGCTGAATGGCGCTGCTGAGGAGGGCGGAGAGGAGTGGGAGGATATCGTGGAGGGCTTCTTGCTGGGCGGGGGTGGGCTCGTCGTATAGGAGAAGTTCTAAGACGCCCCAGGTTTGGTGCTGGTAGAGGCAAGGGAGCGTCCAGAGGGCGTATTCGGGGAGGGCGCCAATAGCGAGGGGGTGCGAGTTCTGGGTATCCAGGCGGAGGTAGATAGGGATTTGACGCTGAGCGGCTTCACCGGCGGGGCCTTCCCCCCAGGCTAAGGGAAGCAATTTCTCGCGTGGGCGTCCCAGTACGGCAATAGGGGTAAGTAGCTTTTCTTCCATAGCGGCATAAAATGCCGCTGAGAGGAGGGGTACCTGGTGGCGAATCACATGCAGCATACGTAAGGCCCAGGCCTCTAAGGCTTCCCCGGGCCGCCAGATGAGGTCCCATGCCCGCTCAATCCTATCCCCGTTTCTATCTAACTGGCTATTCTTACTCATGGTGCGGTGGCGAGAGCTTTCTGAATCGTATTCAGGAGCGCTTCCCGTTCCCAGGGCTTCCGAATAAAGGCAAAGAGATTCGCATAGCGCTCGGCCCGCCGAATCGCCTCCTCGTCCGCATACGCCGAAAGCATAATAAGCCGAATATCCGGGTAGCGCTGGGCTACCCGAATGAGAAAGCTATCTCCTTTCTCTAAGGGCATGAGCCAATCGCTGATGAGAAGAACAATGCGGCGCTGCCTATCGTGATAGTCTTCAATGATTTCCCAGGCTTCTTCGGCGCTTTGGGCAGTCTCGTAGTCGTAAGTGTCTTCATAAGCGCTGCGTGCCTGCGCGATAAGGGAGTCCAGGACGAGTTTTTCATCGTCTACGAAGAGAATCACCGGACGGCCCATCAGCTTTCCAGGGCTTTCTGGATGAGGTTCATGAGGTAGTCTTTATCCCAGGGCTTCTGGACGAAAGAGAGGATATGGGCTTCTTTTTGGGCGCGTTCTACGGCTTCGGGGCTGGCCTGCCCGGAGAGCATGATGAGCGCTACCTGGGGAAAGCGTTTATGCACGCGGATGAGAAACTCGTCGCCCTTGATACGAGGCATGAGCCAGTCGCAGATAATCAGATGCACATCGCTGCCCTCGGCGTAAACCTCGTCAATGTACTCTTCGGCTTCTTCGGCGCTGGTGAAGGCCTCATAGCTGTACCGATTACCGAAAGTCTGCGTAAGCTGGGCCATGAGGGTATTGAGTACAACCTTTTCGTCGTCCACGCAAAGGATCAGCTTCTTAGGCATATCGGAGAGACAAATATCGGGGAAAATTGGGATTTGAGGGGGGGGCTGGGAGTCCTTTGGGCCAGCTTTGTACAGGCGTATCTCTCATCCCCGCAGGCGGGAGCCGTATTGCATTTCGTAGTAGTGGCGGTATTCGCCGGTCTGGACGGCGGCTATCCAATCGGGATTGTCCAGGTACCAGCGGATGGTCTGGCGCAGCCCCTCATCAAAGGAGACCTGCGGGCGCCACCCCAGCTCAAGCAGATGGGGAGAGGGCTTGATGGCATAGCGGTAATCATGGCCGGGGCGGTCGGTTACAAACGTGATGAGCGAGAGGCTATCTTGACTGCCGGTGATTTCGTCGTATAGCTGGCATAGGCGGGAAACTACGTCTATATTGCGGCGGGGATTTTCGGCGCCGATGAGGTAGGTGTGGCCTCGCCGCCCCGCCCGCAGTAGCCGGTCTATGGCCCGCACATGGTCCTCCACGTAAATCCAGTCCCGAACGTTTTCCCCCCTTCCGTATATGGGGATGGGTTTGCGCTGCATGAGGTTCAGGATGGTGAGGGGGATGAGTTTTTCTGGGAACTGGTAGGGGCCGTAGTTATTGCCGCAGTTGCTAATGAGGTAAGGCAAGCCATAGGTGTGGCCATAAGCCCGAACGAAATGGTCTGCTGCGGCTTTGGAGGCGGAGTAGGGGCTGCGCGGATCATAGGGCGTGCCTTCTTCAAAGAACCCTTCATCGGATAGGCTCCCATACACCTCGTCCGTGGAGACCTGGTAAAAGACCACATCGCTGCGGTCTTTCCACAGGCCGCGCGCCAGTTCTAAGAGGGTTATCGTACCTAAGACGTTCGTATGGACGAAATGGCGGGGGGAGAGGATACTGCGGTCGACGTGGCTTTCGGCGGCGAGGTGAAGGATGGCGTCGGGCGGGTGGGTTTGCCAGAGGGCTTCCATGGCGGTGGCATCAGCGATGTCGGCTTTATAGAACGTGTAATTGGGCGCCTCAGCAACGTCCGAGAGGTTAGCGAGGTTGCCGGCATAGGTGAGGGCATCCACGACGATGATGTGGTCCTGAGGGTAGTTGCGGACGAGATGGCGTACAAGGTGGTTTCCGATGAAGCCGGCACCGCCTGTTACCCAGATTCGCATGGTCAAATGTACGTTGTGAAACGGAGAGGTGGGATTTTTCGTATATTGGGGAGATGCGTTTAGGGCTGATTTTATTAGCGAGCTGGGTGTCAGCCCAGGTGGTGGAAGGTAGCTGGATGGCGTACAGCGGGTCTGAGCTGATTAGACATCGTTATCATCGGGGTTACTTGCCGCCGCTCCTAATGAATGGCGGTTTTCTGGGGGTGAGTCGGGGCCTTGCCCGATCTGGGCGATCGTATCAAATACGGTGGTGGGGCGAGGGACGCATAGCGCTCCCAGTAGTTGGGGCAGGTGGTATGGGACGGCTTAAGGTCGTGCCCGGCGCTGCTACAGGCTTTGCCTTTCAGGCGGCTTTCCCGGAGTTTGATCAGTTTTACCTACAGATAAGCCCAGGCGTAGACGCCTACTGGATGCAGGTTGGCGACCCCGCTTACACGACCTTTTCCCAGGATGTGCAAATCCGGCCTATTCTCCTCTTAGAGCTGGGGCTACCCACTCAGGATGGGTTTCCTTTCTTTGCGCGCTATGGCTTTTATCCTACGCCGGGCAGTACCTCCCGTTGGATTCTTAGCATAGGCAGCTATTTCAGGATATAGAAAACGATTTCGCATAGCCTAAAAGTGTATACCTTTGTGTATGCGCTTGATAGGGCCGGGTATTCTGGTGGCGGTGGGGTACATGGACCCGGGAAACTGGGCGACGGGGATTGCGGCGGGCAGTCAGTATGGGTATCAGCTGGGTTGGGTGATTTTGGCTTCGAGTATGGTGGCGATGCTTTTGCAGGTGCTATCGGCCCGCATAGGCATCGTTACCGGCCAAGACCTCGTTGGGCTGGGCTATACTTACTTCGGGCGCTGGGGGGGAGGCTTTTTGGCGCTTATGGCCCTGATCGCCGTGATTGCGACGGACCTGGCGGAGGTACTGGGGTTTGCGCTGGCGCTCAATCTCCTTTTTAAGCTACCTTTATCAGCTGGTGCTTTTCTGGCCCTCGTAGAGACGCTGCTGGTTCTGAGCTGGGCGGGGCGGCGCCCCTACCTCCTGGAAGTATTGGTCGGCCTCTTGACACTGGGTATTGTCGGGATTTTTGTCTATGAGCTATGGCTTTTAAGTCCTGCTGCTGCGGAGATGGGACGGAGTCTCCTGCCCAATGGGCTTATTTTCCGGGATGGCCAGGCTTTGTATTTAGCTCTGGGCCTCATTGGCGCCACTATCATGCCCCATAACCTCTATCTACATAGCGCTTGGGCGCGGGGACACTTCCGGGGCAAGGAGGGATTTCGGGCGCTGACTGTAGACACGGTGCGCAGCCTGGGCCTGGCATTTTTTGTGAATATCGCCCTGCTATGGACAGCGGCGACTTTGCGCTTGCACACGCTTGAAAGCTCGCCAGCAGGTTGGGGCATCACAGAGGCCTACTATCTCTTTGAGCCGACCTTAGGAAGCGCCGCAGCCGGGATAGCCTTTGGTATAGCGCTTTTACTCGCTGGCCACAATGCCACCCTCACCAGCACCTTAGCCGGTCAGATCGTGCTTGAGCACCTCATCCCTCAGCGCTTGTCTCCTACTTGGCGAGCCCTCCTGGTACGCGGTGCCGCTATCGTCCCCGCTACCCTGGCCCTCCTAATATGGGGCCAAAATCACCTGAATGACCTCTTAGTCTTCAGTCAGGTGGTGCTCTCTTTGCAGCTGCCTTTCGTGCTCCTGCCTATGCTGTTTATCCTTTGGAAGCTCCCCGCCGTAGGTATAAGCCGGTGGACCTACGGCCTTGCTGCTACTATCAGTTTGGTCATCATTTCCCTGAACTTGCTGCTTTTGTGGCGAGTCTAATCTGCCTTTGCGAGGCTACCTGAGAAAAAACTTATACCATTTTGAGGCCAAGGCTTTCTTAATGTGAAGAGGGGATGGGCGCGCCCGCCCGAAGGGCGGGCGCGCCCAAAAAGAACGTTTATAATGGGAAATGCTATAAGGCACGGG
>JAPYWM010000059.1 GCA_028276345.1 Sphingobacterium sp. | reverse complement strand
TGACAAAGGTACGCCATAAAATCGCTATCTTTGTCCCGTGTCCGTACAAGAGGCGCTTGAAAAGATAGAAGCCGCCCGGCAAGCCGGCCAATCGCCCCAAGAGCTCCTACACCTGATAGAGTCCCTGCACACGGAGTTTTTGGATGGGGACCCTGACGCACGCGCCACTTTTGAAGAGGCCGTCCTCACGATTGCCGACGGGCTATACTTCCCCCATCTTTTCTGGATGTATCTTGCCGGCTTTCTGGAAGATCAGGAGGCCTATCGCCCCTCCTTAGAAAGCCTACTGCGCACCTTCGCCACCCTCCCCCCTAATCCCCTCGCCGAAGACAACCTCCGTCTCCTGCTGTACGTCTACTTCTCTGAAGAAGACCCCTTCCACCTGGAGCGGCTATGGCATCACCTCCGCCAAGAAGCCACCCCCGAAAAGCTATCCTACTTCCAGCACGTCAAAACCCTCACCGAACGCAATCCCACCACCGTCGGCATCTTCCGAAAAAAGTTTCGACTCCTGGCTCCCTTCTTTCCAAACTTTGAGCAGCTTCGCCTGCCCCTGCCACAAATTCGCTCCTTGATACAAACTTCTTCCGCATGAAGGTGGCACCCGGCCCACTTATACTGGGCATCAGCGGCGGCGCCATAGGCGGGGCTATTCTACGGTACGTCATCCAGCGAGCCGGCAACCTGGCTTTTACCCACCCCTACGGGACCCTGCTGGTCAATGTATTGGGGAGCTTTCTCATAGGCTTAGTAGCGGGGTTTTTCTCGCATCGGGCCTATTCTGTCTGGTATTATGCCATCACTGCCGGCTTCTGCGGAAGTTTTACTACCTTTTCCTCTATCAGCTTGGAGGTTTTTGAGATGCTCCGCATGGGCGATTACTGGCGAGCGCTCGTTTATGTGGGGATTTCGCTGGTCTCCGGCCTACTAGCCGTAGCGCTGGGCTGGTGGCTGGGCATGCAAATCCAATAGCCTAACTTCCCATCCGCGCTATACCGCCACGCCGCTGAAGAAGGGCTTTGCTTCTTACCCTTTCCGAATAAGCCAGGCTACATTCTCAATCCCCGCCGTCTGGGGAAACATATCAAAAGGCTGCACCTCCCGCACGTCGTAAACCTCGGCCAGCGCCGCTATGTCCCGCGCCTGCGTAGCCGGATGACAGCTTACATAAAAAAGATGCGCAAAAGGCCCCTGCCTCAGAAGCTTCAGCAGCGAAGGATGCAAGCCCTCTCGCGGCGGATCTACAATCCCGACACTTTCCGATGGCACCGCTATACTAGGCCAGACCTTCTCCAACGGCCCCACTAACCCCTCAAAACTCGTCTCCGGATAAAAATGCTGATTTCTCGCAAAATTTTTCCGAGCTTGCTCCACAGCAGAAGGGAGCTTTTCTATGAGAACGACTTTTTTTGCCCGTTCAGCAAGACTAATCCCCAGAAATCCGACGCCACCATACAGGTCATACAGCACAGGCGCCTCCGGCACCCGTGCCCGAAGCCATGCCACAAGCGCCTCCGCTAAACTGAGGTTCACCTGGAAAAAATCCAGCGGGCCAATCTCAAACTGCCGCTCCCCTACCGTATAAACCAACTCTAAACTTCCCCAGAGCCGCTGGGCTGCCAGATCAGATAGGCTGTTATTACGCTTGGGGTTATGAAAGTAACCAGTCCCCTGAACGCCAGGTAGCTTCTGGAGGGGGGTCAGGAGGGCTTCAGCCCAGTCGGGGCGATCCTGCGAGAGACTCACCAGCACCACACACTGCTCTTGCGTACCCCGGATGAGGAGCTCACGCCACACCCCCTCATGCCGCCGAACATCATACGGGGGGAGACCAAGCTGCCGAGCTTGCGCCTCGACCGCATGCCGAACCGCCTCAAACGCCGGCGGCACAATCTGACACACCTCCACCCCCACCACCCGCTCAAAGTCCCCCCGCGGATGAAAGCCCACGACAATCTTCCCATCTGCCCCCCAGCCAAAAGCGTACTCTACCTTATTCCGGTAATGCCAGGGCGAGGGCGAAGGATGAACCGACGGCACCTCCACAAAAACCTTCCCGATATGCCGCAGCTGCTCCTCTACGAAACGCCGCTTCACTTCTAACTGGTGGGTGTAGCTCATCATCTGCCAGCGGCACCCGCCACACACCCCAAAGACCGAACACTGCGGCGCCACCCGATGCGGCGAGGCCTCATCCACAGCTATAAGACGCCCATACCAAACCTGGCGCTTCCGCCGCTCCACTACATAACGCACCTCCTCCCATGTAATCACATACGGCAAAAGCACTACAGGCCCATCTCCTCTCTCTACTACCCCTAACCCTTCACTCGTGAGATCCCGAACCCGCCCCCGATCCTCTACCATGACCTAAATGCCCCGATAGCTTTTTCTCCAGCCAGTCCAGCGGGAAATACACTTGCCAGAAACGCCGAATAGGTAACTCGCTTTGCGGCACCACCTGCGTAAGATACGCATAAAAGGCATCCAGAGCTGCTTCCCGAGTGGCGTATTTGCCCCGTAACGCCTCCGTGATGAAGGTCAACAGGACTTTCTCCACCGGCGTGCGAGTCCCCCGCAGCGGCCGCAGCACCCGATACCCATGAAAGAGCGCCCGCCGCAACGCCCCCCTCTCGCCCTTCTCATACGCCGCTAAAAGCCGAATCACCAGCGCCGCTAATAATAAATCTTTGCGCCGCATCTCCACCGCCCCTTGCTCTACCCGTTCTAAAACTGCCCACGTCCGCTCTACATCCTGAATACTATACAAGTTCATCGCCAAAAGATAATAACTCTGCAAAGCATACGCCGGCGATGTGCGCAGGTAGGTACGCTCCAGCCGATCCAGGTAAACTTCATATTGTGCTGCCACCTTGTCGCCCTGACCCTGAACAAAAGCCAGATTCAGCTCATGAAATATCAAAAGCCGCTCCCTTTGCAGCGCAGTCAGCCGACTGGATGGCCGAATAGAACGAAGCTTATCTAAGACTTTTTCAGCTTCTGTGTAATTACCCATTTCCAAAAGGCCGGAGAGATAGTTATTGAGCGCTAAAAGGTAACGATTTTGGAGGAAGGGTAGTTTTTTGGGATGCTGTTCCATCTTATAGACGAGCAGGCGAGTGATCTCCAGATATTTCTGGTTTTGACCGCCGAGGCGGGCGCGGAGCGCCTGCGCCGTATCATACATAAAGTGCAAGGTCAGCGGATCGCTGGAATCCGGCACACTAAGCCCCATCCGTTCCACATATTGGTCTATCACCGCTATCCGCTCCGGCGGCACACTCTCTCCTTCCTCCAGGATCACCTCCGCATACATCGCCGCCGCATACCAAGCATTGTGAATTTTTTGCACATCGTCCAAAAGCTTCTTCGTTTGCCGGAAAAGTACCTCCGCTGAGAAGCCTTTACCCCGAATGAGGTTCATCCCCCACAGTTGCTTCAGCAAGTCCATCACATAAAGCGCTTTATCATACTTTTCCTCAAAGACTGCCCGCTGAAATAAGCGCATCAGCTGCTTGGGAAGGATGGAGATGAAACCTTTGTATAGTAAAAGTTCTATCCGGTGAATATTTTTAGAGAGCTCATGGTCAGGAGAGTTGGTCTGGTAGTAAAAGGTGAGGGCTTCGAGGAGGCGCTCGTTGAGGTGGCGGGTGAGTGTATCCAGCTTGGGGCTTTCCTGCAAAAGCCTTTGACGAATGGCCTTAGGAGGTAGTCCCTCTTTACGGTAAGTAAGCAGCTTATCGAAAAGCTCTAAGTAATACTTATCCCCGCTGTGAAAGTTAGAGAAGCGCCGGAAGTAGCGCCGCTCCGCCGTATCCATACGCCCAATAAGCTGATAGGTAAACTGCAGGCTGTACAGATTGAGCATGCAGCAAGGTAAGAAAAAAACCCGAATCCAAATTTTAGAATCGGCTCAGCCACTCCATGGCGACGAGGGTACGCCGGGGCTCAAACGGCGCCGGCAGGATTCGCCCCATCGCAAAGGTCAGCCGTAAAACGCCTGCTTTAAGCTGAGCCTGCAACACAAAACCGATAGTTTGGAAGACTTTCTGCTGATCGGGATATAAACCTATGGGGCCTCCTTCGCTAAAAACCGCCAGATAATCGGCTTCATTCAGACGCAGGCGCAGTTCGAGCGTGCCCTGGGCAAAGCCGTAGGTGGGGAGGCTATTTTCTGGGAAGCCCCGCAGGTCGGCCGGCCCCCCCACTCGCCGCAATTCATTCTCAAAGAACGTCCCTACCCAGTAGCGATACCCTATGCCCTGCGTCCACAGCGTAAGTCGCCGCCCTACGCCCCAAAAGCGCCCTATTGTCAGCTGCGCCTCCTGAAACGAACTGGCAGCCGGCAGCCGGCTATAATCCAAAAGAGGTAGCCCTGGATTAGGGAGATAGCCACGCGTACCCCGCGTGCCGAGAATTTCTACAAGCCATCCGGTAGTCGGGCTGAGGAGATCATCACGACTATCCAAGCGCCAGCCCAGCATAACACCCCGCCGACGATAGTCTAAGTTAGGCGGTGGGGGCCATACGCGCCCCCGATACGGCGCCGTACTCAGGAGCCGCGAGGAAGTAGCCCGCACACCCCCTACCAACGTATGCACCGCCGTGAGCCGGTAGATCACCTGCGCTCCTCCTTCCCGAAAAATAAAACTCGTATCCTGCCGAAGAAGATGAAAACTCCCCTCTACGCCCAAGAGGCCCCGCCAGAGGTATGGCACGCCCCCCTCAAGCCACAGGCGCTGACTACCGCCAATAAGCTGACTGTACGTAACTCGGAGCTTTTCGCCCAAGCGAAGCGGGCTACTCAGCTGCGCCTTGAGGTCGCCGACAAGCTGGACCTTGCCAGGACGTAAAGGGTCCGAAGCCAGACCCAGCGCCCCTTCCAAGCGGTTATTCTGCTGCGGCTGCACCCGCACCTCCACCCACGATAGCCCCGGAAAAAGCCAGAGCTTGGGCGTATCTACCAGCGTCGCATAGGAACTGCGGGATAAGCGAGCAGGGAGCTTCTCCCAAGCCTCCCGAGACAGCGGCCGCCCCGGCCATAGACCAGCCACCCGATAAAATACCCCCACCGGCGCCGGCCACCGCCCCCGAATGAAAACCGTATCCAGCACCACCTGCTCCCCGGAGCTGACCCGCAGCTGCCCTACGCATCGACCCGCCTCATCACAATCTATCCCTTGCCAGGCTGCCGAAGCATACAAATAGCCGGCCTTCCCCATTTCGTAAATAGCCGCTTCGCTCAAGGCCTCCAATAAGCCCGCCCGTAAAACCTCTTCCTCCCACGCCCGCCGAAACCGCCTGCCTAAGACCTTCTCCGCCGCCGAATCGCCCGTTACCACGAGGCGCACCAGCCGATAGCGCGGACCTATATGCCCTCCCAGCACACTCCCTTGCCAGAAACCTAACGCCACCAGCAAACTATCCGCCCGCCGCCCCGTAGAGTCCTGCTGAATAGCCTCCCGCAAAGCCACGCGCTCCCGCACCTTCAAATGCCTCAGCTCCGCCCCACTAAACGCCTGCAGCCATATCAGCAGCCCCAGCATGCCCTTATGGGCCAGTAATCACCTCCCACGTGAAGGTAGACGGCACCTTCCAGGCCTCTATCACCGGCAAAAGCGGCGCCGAAAAGGCCGCCGAGGGCAACGGCACCCCGAGAAGAAACGCTAAGGTTGGCGCCACCGCCGTAATCGGCACTACCTCATACCGGCTCTCCGACCGCACACCCCCCCACCAAAAAATCAGCGGCACATGCGTATCATACGTCCAAATAGACCCATGCGTCGTACCCCTCGTGTACCCCTCACTCTCTATCAGGCCCGACGCATACACCACCACTACATCCCCACTACGCGCCGGAAAATACCCCGCCTGCACCCGAGAAATCGGATAATAACTGGAACCTGCCCCTGTCAGCTCCTCCCGCGTATACACAGCCACAATATCCGACCGCCTAAGAAGATACTCCTTCAAAAGGTTGGTCGCTTGCCGGCGAAGCTCTATCGTAAGCGTAGGAGAAAAGTAAAAGCTTTGATTGAGATAGGCGGCGATAAATCGGACAGTGTCAGGAACCTTGAGAGCCTGATGGAGAAAGTCCTCGGCCCCCGCTATAAGTTCTTTTTCTGGGAAGCGGCCTGCGAAAATTCCCCTTTCGGCGAGGGCCTCAGGCGTAGGCGCCACCCCATGATCGGCCGTGAGAAATACCAACACCTCCCCCGGCCGAAATCGTCGCTGAATGTAGTCTAAAAATTCCGCAATCTGAGCGTCCAACTCTTTATAGAGAGCTTCTATTTCGCAGCTTTCGGTGCCAAAGAGGTGGCCTACGAGGTCAGGTGTAGAGAGGCTTATGCAGAGAAAGTCGGGATACTTATCTTGGCCGAGCTTTTCGTGGTGGATGGCTTCACGGGCGAGCGCGAGGGTGAGGAGATTGCCCGCTGGCGTGAGGAGAAGGTCTTTGTAGGTTTTGGGCTGGTGGGGGAAGGTGGGACTACTTTCGCCGGAAAGATGACCTTCATGGGGGCTGTCGTCGGTGCAAGCGAGGCGAGCCGAAAGCGTCCAGGGTCGTTTGAGTAGGCTGTCGGGCAGCCGCCGTACATTAAAGGCCTCCACCCACGCCGGGAGGTCCGCCCCATAGTACGTACTGCTAATCCACCGCCCGCTCTCCGAGTCAAACCACACGGCAAGGTTACCGCTACGTCCAGCTGGGAGGATAGCCGAACGGTCCTTAAGGGCAATGCCAATGACCTTCCCCTGGTAGCGGGTGGCGTAGCGAAGTTCATCCGTGATAGTCGTAGAGAGAAGCGTGCGAGGGCTACGACGACCAGCTTCATTTAGGGAGCCGACGGGCTGGACCGTGGTGTCCGAAACGCAATAGTAAGGCTTTCCCAGCGAGCGCTCCCACCAGGTATTAGCCGCTATACCGTGAAAAGCCGGCGTAGCCCCTGTGTAGATACTTGCGTGCCCCGGGCCCGTGTAGGTAGGAAAGTAGGTATAGTGCGCATTCCAGAAGACAATCCCCTCTCGGACCAGCCGCCCAAGCCCCCGACTTTTGGGAGAAACAAAGCGCCTCAGGTAGTCCGCACGCATCTGATCCACGACAATGCCTACCACCAGGCGAGGGGGCATATGCTGACCATATCCCTTTCCCACAAGGCCTATCGCCCACCCAAGCGTGAGAAGCCGTGTTAGCCAGCCACTTTTTCTATCCTGCCAGGTCTTGCCCGAGACTATGGGGCGCCAGGCACGCCTCCCCTTCATGGGCCAAAGATAGGCATCCCGGGAAAAGTGCATGCGGCCCTCTGGCAAAGCAGCAGATACGCCACATCCCCCTCAGTCTCGCCCAGCCATTCTTA
>JAPYWM010000058.1 GCA_028276345.1 Sphingobacterium sp. | reverse complement strand
CAGGCCATGCGGGCTGGGGCCGAGGGCATCAAAATCCGCTGCAATGGGCGGTTGGGCGGCTCCGACATGTCCCGTTCTGAAGAGTACCGTGAAGGCCGCATCTCCCTCCAGACGCTGCGCGCAGATGTGGATTACGGTTTTGCGGAAGCCCATACTATTTATGGCGTCATTGGTGTAAAAGTCTGGATCTCTCGCGGCGAACTCTACGGCAAAGTAGACCTTTTCCCCTGGATGGCTGAAAACACCTCTTCTGCCTCTACCAAGGCGGGCAGTCGGTCCGAGCGCCGCTCCGGAAAAGAAAAAACCAAACGTCGATAATCTATGCTGCAACCCAAGCGTACGAAGTTTCGCAAAGACCGCAAGGGCAAGCTCCTGCATGAGGGCATGATCCGGGGGATAGCCAGTCGAGGCAATCAGGTCGTATTTGGCTCCTTCGGGCTCAAGGCCATAGATGGGGGCCTTATTTCGGCCCGCCAGATTGAAGCAGCCCGGGTGGCCCTGACACGCTACCTGCGCCGGGAAGGCAAGATTTGGATTCGTATCTTCCCGCATAAGCCCATCACCCGCAAACCCCTGGAGGTGCGCATGGGGAAAGGAAAAGGCAATGTAGAGTTTTACGCGGCGGTGGTCAAGCCAGGTACCGTACTTTTTGAGTGTGAGGGCGTCTCCGAAGCAGCCGCTCGGGAGGCTTTCCGCTTAGCCGCCCATAAACTGCCTCTCAAAACCAAATTCGTCCATCGGGTAGATTATGAAGGCTGAAGAACTCCGTGCCTATACCTTAGCCGAACTGCATAAGCTGCTTCGCCAGAAGCGCGAAGAGCTGTCAAAGCTGCGCTATCAAAATGCGCAAAGCCCCTTGCCAAAGGCGCCTTCCCTCATACCGGCCTTGCGGAAGGATATCGCCCGGATTTTGACCGTTATCAATGAAAAACGTCGAGCCTATTCGCAACCTAAATAATCTATGTCCGAAGAGACCAAATCCATCATGCCAGAGGGGGATACTTCTCAGAAGCCCCAGCGTGGCCGCCGAAAAGAGTTTATCGGCGTGGTCGTAAGCGACCGCATGCAAAAGACCATTATCGTTCGGGTGGATCGACGTGAGCCCCATCCCCTCTATAAGAAGTCTGTCAGGAGATTCAGTAAATTTGCGGCCCACGACGAGCGCCAGGAAGCGCGGGTTGGGGATGTGGTGCGGATCATGGAGACGCGCCCCCTGAGCCGGACTAAGCGCTGGCGCTTGGTGGAAATCATTCAAAAAGCCAAGTAGCTTATGATTCAGCAGGAGTCCAGACTACGTGTAGCAGACAATACCGGTGCGAAGGAGCTTCTTTGCATTCGGGTGCTGGGGGGTAGCCATCGTCGCTATGGCGGATTAGGGGATGTCATCATCGCCTCCGTCAAGGATGCCCTCCCAAATGGTCTCGTCAAAAAAGGCGATGTAGTTCGCGCGGTGGTCGTGCGCACACGCCGCGCTTATCGCCGCCCGAATGGCACCTACATCCGGTTTGAAGACAACGCCGCCGTCATCATCAATGCCGAAGGCGAACCGCGAGGCTCTCGTATCTTTGGCCCCGTGGCTCGGGAGCTGCGAGATAAAGGCTTTATGAAAATCGTCTCATTAGCGCCAGAAGTCCTATGAAAAAGGTTATCTTCCAGCAAAAACGTCGCCAAAGTAGCCCTAAACTCCACGTCAAAACTGGCGATCAGGTCAAAGTCCTCTCCGGTGATGACCGGGGCAAAGTGGGCCGGGTGATCCGGGTCTTCCCGAAAAAAGGTCTGGCTATCGTAGAAGGCGTCGCTATCATCAAAAAGCGCATTCGCCCTAAAACCAACTCCCGCTTCCCGCAGGGCGGCGTCATAGAAATGGAGCGGCCCATCCCCGTGTGCAAGCTCCAAGTGATAGACCCCTCCATCAATAAACCTACCCGTATTGGCCGCCGCTGGGAAAACGGCCAATGGGTGCGATACAGCAAAAAATCCGGTAAAACGCTATGACATACGTCCCCAACCTTCTTCGCCTTTACCGCGAGACCGTCGTCCCCGAGCTCATCCAAAAGCTCGGCTATAAGAACGTCATGCAGGTTCCCCGCCTGGAAAAAATCGTAGTTTCCCGGGGTGTAGGGGCGTCTATATCGGATAAGAAACTCCTGGAGCAAGCGGTAGAGGAGCTGACGCTCATTACGGGGCAGAAAGCCATCATTGCGCTTTCCCGGAAGGATGTGGCGGGCTTCAAGCTCCGTAAGCGCATGCCCATCGGCGTCAAAGTGACCTTACGCGGCGCACGTATGTACGAGTTTCTGGAGCGGCTTATCCATATTGCTATGCCGCGTACGCGAGACTTTCGGGGGATTTCGCCGCATAGCTTTGATGGCCGGGGAAACTACACCCTCGGGATTGCGGAGCAGCTCGTCTTCCCTGAAATAGACGTGGATCGCATCTACAAGATTGCGGGGATGGACGTTACGATTGTAACGAGCGCTAAAACCGACCGGGAAGCCTATGAGCTCCTCAAAGCTCTGGGCATGCCTTTCGCTGAGGGAGAACCAGTCAAAAAGAAAAAATAACTATGGCGACAGATGCTGTAATTGCGCGTGAACGTAAGCGGTGGAAGCTCTACAAGAAGTATGCAGCTAAGCGTGCGCAGCTTAAAAAGGAAGGCCGCTGGGAAGAGCTGGCGCACTTGCCTAAGAATGCTTCCCCGGTCCGGCTTCGGTTTCGGTGTCAGTTGACTGGCCGGCCGCGGGGCAACTACTTCGCTTTTGGGCTGTGCCGGATAAAGCTGCGTGAGCTGGCTCTCGCTGGAAAAATACCCGGAATGCACAAAGCAAGCTGGTGAGTATGGATACGATAGGGGAATTTTTGACGAAGATTCGGAATGCGTATCGTGCTTCCCATCCCGTGGTAGAGGTTCAGTTTTCCAAGATGCGGGAGGCGATTGCACGGGTTCTCAAAGAGCAGGGGTATATTGAAGACTATCAAGTTCGGGTAGAGGGGCCTAAGCAGTATTTACGGCTGCTTTTGCGATATGGTCCCCGTGGGCAGGCGGCGCTCAAGCAAATCACGTTATATAGCAAACCGGGCCGACGTCTTTATAGCTCTGCGGCAAACCTGCCTGAAGTGGCAAATGGGCTCGGTATCACTATTGTTTCCACCTCCCAGGGCGTCATGACCGATAAAGAGGCGCGCCGGCGAGGTATTGGCGGTGAAATCATCTGTTTAGTGCAATAAGCTTATGTCACGCATTGGAAAGTTACCTATAACTGTCCCGGCTGGTATCAAGATAGAATGGCAAAATCCCCTCCTCAAAGTGAAAGGCCCAAAGGGTGAACTCTCGCTCACCCTTCATGAAGGCTTTGACATTCGGCAGGAAGCTGGCCAGCTCGTGGTGACGCGCCCCTCCGATGAAAAAAGCGACAAAGCCCTCCACGGCACCTACCGCATGCTTATCCACAATATGTTAGAAGGTGTCTCAAAGGGCTATGTGCGAGAGTTGGAAATCGTCGGGGTAGGGTATAAGGCCGAAAAGAAAGGGGAGAACGTGCTGGTCTTTACATTGGGCTACTCGCATGATGTGGCGGTGGTCTTGCCACCGGGGATAAAGGCGGAGATCATCCAGGAGCGGGGGCAGCCGCTACGTATTCGCCTTGAGAGCGCTGATAAGCAGCTCATCGGACAAGTGGCGGCGATTATTCGGGGCTTGCGCCCGCCCGATCCCTACAAGGGTAAAGGTGTACGTTATGCGGGTGAAGTCCTACGTCTCCGTCAAGGAAAAGCAAAAGGTAAGGGCAAAAAATAGATAGGCATTATGAACGTTCTGCAAAAGCGCTTGCATCGGCTGCGCATCAAGAAGCGCATCCGGAAAAAAATATCAGGCACAGCCGAGCGGCCACGGCTCTCGGTGTTTCGCAGTAACCGGTACATCTACGCCCAGCTTATAGATGATGAGGCGGGCCGGACCTTAGCGCAGGCCTCCTCCCGGGAGGCGGAAATAGCTAATCTCCCGGGTACGCCCATTGAACGAAGCCGGGCTGTGGGACGCCTCTTAGCTGACAGAGCAAAAGCCGCCGGTATTGTTAAGGTTGTCTTTGACCGAAATGGCTATCAATACCACGGGAATGTTCGGGCACTGGCCGAAGGCGCCCGGGAAAATGGACTTGAATTCTGAAAGTACCTATGGCTAAGCGTGTTACATCTAAGGAAGCAGGCGCCCTGATAGATCAGCTGGTTGACCTGAATCGTACAGCGAAGGTGGTGAAAGGGGGTAGGCGGTTTGGCTTTGCGGCGCTGGTAGTGGTGGGCGACCAGAAGGGCATCGTGGGCTTTGGTCTGGGTAAGGCCAAAGAGGCCAATGATGCTATCCAGAAGGGCATTGAGGCCGCAAAGAAAAATCTCTATCGTATTCCTTTGCGGCGGACTACCATCCCGCATACAGTGATGGCGAAGTTTGAGTCTACTCGAGTGCTTATCAAGCCGGCGGCGCCAGGTACCGGGCTCGTGGCGGGTGGGGCTATGCGGCCCGTCCTAAGTGCGCTCGGCATTAAGGACGCCATCTGCAAAATCATCGGCTCCTCCAATCCCCACAACGTCGTGCGGGCTACCCTATCCGCGCTCATGCAAATAGAAGATGCCGTTACCGTTTCTCAGCGAAGAAACATTCCACTTCAAAAAGTTTTTAAGGGAACCTATGAGCTATCGGGTGAGAGTAACACAGGTGCGCAGTAGCATTGGCTGGCCGCGTCAGCAGAAAGAAACGCTACGGGCCTTAGGGCTCCGCCATCGCGGTCACATCGTAGAAAAAGAAGTTAACTTATCTATCTTGGGAATGCTGAAAAAAGTAGCCCATCTCGTCAAAATAGAGCGTGTATGAGTCAGATTTTGCATCGGCTCCGGCCTGCACCGGGCGCTACCCACGCCGAAAAGCGTCTGGGACGCGGCGAGGGCAGCGGCCACGGAAAAACCTCCTCGCGCGGCCACAAGGGCGACGGTTCCCGCTCTGGCTATCACCTCAAGCGGGGCTTTGAGGGCGGTCAAATGCCCCTCCAGCGCCGCATCCCTAAGTTTGGGTTCAAGAATCCCTTCCGCATAGACTACGCCCCCCTCAACCTTTCGCACATCAACGCCCTCCTTGAAAAGCATCCCGAGCTTTCCCACATCACAGCAGAGTGGCTCTACCAAAATCGGATCGTGCGTAAAGGCATGCCCATCAAAGTCTTAGGTAAGGCCCCCCTCACTCGTCCAGTTACCATTGAGGCGCATCGCTTCAGCGCAAGCGCCCTCGCTGCTATTGAAGCCGCTCAGGGCAAAGCTGTATCTTTGTCATAAGCATGCGAGACCTGATTCAGACGCTCCGGAATATTTTCAGCATTCCCGAACTGCGGGAGCGAATCCTCTATACGCTCTTTTTGCTTACCGTCTATCGGGCGGTGTCTTTTATTATATTGCCGGGGATTGATTCGCAGATATTGTCGGAAGAGTTTGCCAGAACGCAGGGGATGGGTATCCTCGGTCTCCTCAATGCATTTGTAGGAGGGGCCTTTTCGCGGGGGTCTATCTTAGCACTGGGGATCATGCCGTATATTTCCGCTTCTATTATCATTCAGCTTTTGACGGCTGCCCTCCCCAGCCTGCAAAAACTCCAAAAGGAAGGCGAATCCGGCACGCGAAAGCTCAATCAGTACACCAAGCTCCTCACTGTGGGGGTAGTGCTGGTACAAGGCTCGGGCTACCTGGTCAATCTCCGCACCCAGTACGCGGCGGCTATTACCATGACGCCGGGGCTTTTTACTATCGCGGCGCTCCTGTCCATGTTGGCAGGGACGATGTTCCTGGTGTGGATGGCGGATAAAATCACCGACAAAGGCCTGGGAAATGGCAGCTCACTCATTATTGCTATTGGGATCGTGGCTGAGCTCCCCCCCGCGCTCCTCAATGAAGCCACTTCCAATCCTCCTATGGTGTTTTATGTAGAAGTGCTTGCCCTTATGGTGGTGATTGGACTGGTCGTGCTTCTTCAGCAGGCTGTCCGTAAAATCCCTGTCCATTATGCCCGGCAGATGGTAGGGGGACGCTATCCGACGGGAACCGGCGGGATTGCTTCCACCAGCCACATCCCGCTCAAGCTCATGTCCGCCGGCGTAATGCCTATCATCTTTGCGCAGTCTCTGATGTTTCTTCCGGCTACCATAGCCCAGTATTTTCCTGAAAGCGACTTCTGGCTCGCCGCCGGAAGCTGGTTCTCTGACTACACCAGCATCGCCTACAATGTCCTCTTCATTGGATTTATTGTGCTATTCACCTACTTCTACACCGCTATCGCTATCAATCCCCGCGATATTGCTGAGCAGCTCAAGCGCAGCGGTGGTTACATTCCGGGTATCAAGCCGGGGAAACCCACAGCGGACTACATCGATACGGTACTCACTCGGATCACGTTACCTGGGGCGCTGGCGCTGGCTGGCATAGCGATTTTGCCGGCGATCATGCGAGCTATTGGCATTTCCAATCAGTTTGCACAGTTTTTCGGGGGGACGACCATTCTGATCATGATCGGGGTGGTGCTGGATACCTTGCAGCAGATAGAGAGCTTTTTGCTGATGCGGCATTATGAGGGTTTGGTGAAGACGGGGCGAATACGGGGGCGGACGGCGGTAGGGGGGGTCCTATGAAAGCCATGGAGGGTTGGCCTATTTACGGAGAGGCAGAAATTCAGCGTATAGCCGGGGCGGCAGACATCCTAAGTCGGATGTTTGCCGCCTTAGTGCCCTACATTCGTCCGGGCGTCAGTACACTGGAATTAGACCAGCAGGCGGAGGATTTTATCCGCCGAGAAGGGGCTATTCCCGCCTTCAAGGGATACAAACCCCCCTTTGAAGATAAAGCTTACCCTTACACGCTTTGTGTTTCTATCAACCACGAGGTCGTTCATGGTTTGCCCGCTACGCACAAAGTCCTGGCAGAGGGGCAGATTGTTTCTATTGACTGCGGAGTGTACTTGGATGGATTTTATGCCGATATGGCGTACACGTTTGGCGTAGGGAAACTTTCGCCCTTGGCGGAGAAGCTCCTGTGGGTAACGAAGGAGGCGCTTTGGCGGGGCATCGCCCAGGTACGAGCCGGTGCGCATGTTGGGGATATTGGGTATGCTATCTCTAATTTCGTAAAAAGCTATACCTTTGCGGTCGCTGAAAATCTAACTGGACACGGAGTGGGAAGCGCTATGCACATGCCACCAGACATCCCTAATGTCGGCAAGCCCCGTAAAGGCCCCCGACTGGTAGAGGGGCTCGTGATTGCTATTGAGCCGATGGTCCACGTGGGGAAAAAGTACGTAACCCGCGGGGTGGACGGCTGGAC
>JAPYWM010000057.1 GCA_028276345.1 Sphingobacterium sp. | reverse complement strand
TCGCTACCCCAAACGTCCCCTCTACGTGTTGAAATGCCTTCCGGAGGATCTCCGGCCAAGAGAGCGCGGGATTTTCTGCGGCGGTGTAAGCGATCCAGTTGCACAAGACTTCGGTATCGGTGTCACTGGTGAAAGGGATCCCCTTTTCTGTAAGGCGGCCTTTGAGGTGCTCGTAGTTTTCGATGATGCCGTTGTGGACGAGGACGATTTCCCCGTCGAAGCTCAGATGCGGGTGGGCGTTATGGTCGGTAGGGGCGCCGTGGGTAGCCCAGCGTGTATGGGCGATACCAGCATAAGCAAGGGGGGCGGTGTTACCGATTGCTTCCCGAAGGGTGGAGACTTTGCCGCTCTGCTTGCGCAGGAAAAACTCGCCCGTGGGTGTAATCAAAGCAATGCCCGCCGAGTCATAACCCCGGTACTCTAAGCGCTTGAGACCGTCCAGCAGGAGATTAGCACAGGGCTGCGACCCTGTATAAGCGACGATTCCGCACATTGAAACGAAATTACGAAATTCCCCTGGGCCGGGGGATCGGATAGGGGGAAGGTGGCTACAGACGCCCCCACATCACATGGATTTCAAAGGTGAGGCGACGCAGTTTAGTGCCCTCGTAGGCGCCGCTTATGTTAGCAGGGCGTTTGAGGTGGTTGGTCAGCCCGATCTCATAGTAGGCGCTGAATCCTGTCGTCCCGAAGCTGGTGGGCAGTTCTATACTGAGGCCCAGGGGGAGGGTGGCATACCAGGGATTAGGTAGCCGGCCGCTTTGCGGGTCGGAGAGGTTGAGCTGCTGGTAGCGGTACCCTCCTACGAGGCCTGTGCGGGGGTAGAAGACTTTCCACCGGGGGCCAAACCGAAAGGCGCCTTCTACGGCTTTATAGGCGGTTATCTGCCCCTGGCGGAAGTCATTATTGAGAAGGGGCAGGCGCACTTCCTGGGGGCCGCCTTTATAGACCCAGGTGAGGCCTGTCTCGAAGCCCGCCCCCCACCGGTAGCTTTTGTAGGTGAGGCCGATGGCGCCATCGGAGAACCACCCCGGTGGCACAGGTTCGCCTGTGTCCGTGAAGTAGTTGAACCGCCCCTGGAAGGACAGGCCGAAGCCTTGCTGGGCGAGGGCGAGACTACACAGGCACATCCAGCTCGCGGAGAAGCGCATTGAGGGCGAGCTTGTCGTCATGCTCCGGTTTACGCCAGCCGATGATGAGGGCACAGGGGGTGCCCCACGTGCCTGCCGGGAAGGTCTTTTGCCGCATGCCGCTGATAACTACCGCATAAGGGGGTACGTAGCCCCGATATTCGCGGGGTTCGGGCCCGGTTACATCAATGATAGGCATGGAGGCGGTCAGCGTGACGCCAGCGCCGATGATGGCTTTTTTCCCCACGCGTACGCCCTCTACGATGATGGCTCGGCTCCCGATGAAAGCACCATCCTCAATAATGACGGGCCGGGCTTGCGGCGGCTCTAAGACACCCCCAATACCCACGCCCCCACTAAGATGAACATCCCTCCCTATCTGCGCACAGGAGCCCACCGTAGCCCACGTATCTATCATGGTGTTTTCCCCTACGTAGGCGCCGATATTCACGTAGCCAGGCATGAGGATGACCCCTGGCGCTAAATAGCTGCCATAGCGCGCCGTGCCGGGCGGGACTACCCGTATCCCAGGGGCAAATTTCGTTTTGAGGGGAATCTTATCCTGGAAGTGAAAGGGCGGGTCGTGAATTTTCTCGATTTGCCGGTAGCGAAAGTACAGGAGGATGGCCTTTTTGACGGGCTCATGGACTATCCACTCTTCGTTTTCATTAGGGGAAGCGGCGCGCAGCTGCCCTTCGTCCAGCGCAGCGATAATAGCCTCAATGGCTTTCTGGTGAGGTTGGAGCCTTAGGTAGTCGGGGTGGGTCCAGGCTTCTTCTACGTGGTGGAAAGCCGCCTGCCAGTCCATAGGCTTTTAGCGGAGCTGGATGGTGGAAGCCTGGGAAGGGTCCAGTTTGCCGGCCATAATCAGGCGCAGCTCCCGGCGCCGCAGGGCTTCTTCGTACTGACGGCGCTCCTCCTCTGTCTCCGGCTCAATCGCCGGTACCGGAATCGGGCACCCACTCTGATCAATCGCCACGAAAGTATAATAGGCCTCATTGCACAGGCGACGGACGTTGTTGGGGAGGGTTTCGGCATAGACTCGTAGATACACTTCCATAGAGGTGTTGAAGGAGCGGGTGACGTAGGCTTCTATCGTAACGAGTTCGCCCACACGGATGGGTGAACGGAAGCTCACATAGTCCACGGCGGCAGTAACGCATACCCGTTGGGAGTGGCGGTAGGCCGCTACAGCGGCGGCAATATCCATCCAGTAGAGCAGCTGCCCTCCCATGAGGTTGCCCAGGGCATTGGCGTGGTTTGGGAAAACCATCTCAGTCAGGACCGTAAAGGACTCGGAAGGCTTTTTAGGTGCCATGTGGCAAAGGTAGCTAATCTCTACCCGGAATGGCAGGGCTTAGGGCTGGGTCTCAGGGCGGTATTGCCCGTAGAAGCGCACTTCTACTTCTTCGGCGATTTTTTGCCAGAGCATTTGCGGGATTTGGATGCCATGATCGGCAGGCCGCACGAGGAACTTCCCGCGCAGGATGACGCGCTTATCAGGTAAAACCTGAAAGACACCACTAAGCGGGCGGCGCTGGGTTTTGCCGTGTATGGTCAAGTCGCCTTCGGCGCTGACGGCATATTCGCCAGGCGTATCCAGCGGGATAGGCGCAATCAGCTTGCCCCTGAAGTAGGCGTATGGGTAACGGTCGCTTTCCAGATAGTCTTCGTTGAAGTGCGCTTGCATGAGCTTATTGGGAAACACAAAGCTTTGGATGGGTACCCGCACATAGACGGTATCCGGGCCGAAGTGAATCACGCTATACGAGCCTTTGCGGCTCTCGGCGGAAATTTTTTCCAGGGGCGCATCGGAATAGAAGCTAATCCCTAAGGTGTCTGGCTTATACACTTGCGCAAAGCCCAGCAAGATGAGGGTTATCAGAGTGGGTCGCATACCTTACTGAAGGCTGGGGTCTTTTGGGGAAAAGATGCGGGAGATGTTGAAGCCCAAGCGCCAGATCTGGCCCCGATTGAGGAGGGTATAAGGCTCAGCAATGCCGCTCACTCGACTAATCCCCAGCTGAAAGACATGCCCTCCGGTTTCTATCTCCACGACAAGCCCCAATGCCGGCGTGTAGCCGGGAAGGTAGGTATAAGCGCTCCCATCTCCCTCCAGTTCATTTTCCCAGAGGGGGAGGGCGGCTTCGGTGCCGAGGGTGAGGCGTTTGAGCACCTTGAAGCGGAGGAGCACCGGCAGGAGGAAATAGTCGTTAGGGGCGGTGGGCGCTAAGGCGTAATTTTGATGGAGGTAGGCTATGCCCACCTGGGCCGATAAGCGTCGGGAGAACTTCCTCGCTACCATAAGCTGGTGGAGGTATTGAAGGCGGTGTTCCCACTGGTCGGCCGCCACATCGGCATAAAAGAGGGCGCCGTAGTAGGCAATAGAGACGGGGATGCCTTTGGGTGCAGTCTGGGTCAAAAAGCGGGCTTTGAGGAAGGCGTTGTAGAGGGGGCCTTCGCCCGACCGTTCTACCCCCACCGTGAGAAAGTCCCACGGCGCATAATCTAAGCTCAGGCGTACGCGGGCCCCGTCATCTATCCCCCATAGGCGTTTGATTCCACTTCCCACATCGCCAAAGCGATGCGCCACCCGAAACTCCCAGTGCTTTTTCGGCAGGGTTTCGATGGTGTGATAGTTAAGGAGGCGCGTACCCTTGAAGGTGGCTATAACGGGGAGGTTTTCAGGGGCTTCATTTTGTGTCCAGGCGAGGACAAATAAACCTGCGGCGAGTTTCGGAAGTGCCCTCAGCATGGGGGATAAGGGCTTTATTGTGGGTAGCCGGTGTCCATCCAGCGTTTGAGCTTAGCGAGGGTGCAGTCGTCCAGTTTGCCGCTGGGGGGCATGGAGCCGTTAATCATGGAGGCGTACCATTTGCCGGAGAGGGCGGCGTTTTTGACCTGGTCGTAGGTTTCTAAGGCAATGCCTTTGGAGGGGTTAGAGCCGCCGTGGCAGCTGGTGCAGTGCTGCCGCATGACATCCGCTACATAGCCCTGGTAAGTGATGGTCATGGTATCTACCCCCGGGCACTGCGGGGTAGAAGCTTGCGGTCGGTCTTTTTTACACTCCCACAGTAGGAGAGACAAACCAAGTATCAGGCTCAGCTGCCACGGTCGTCGGCGCATATTTGGAAGGGGTAACAAAAATAACTTGCTCTACTGCTTAGGCCAGGGCGGGGAGGGCGTTTTGGAGCTGGGCGAGGAGGCTTTGAGAGGCGGGGAGGAGGGGGAGGCGCGTGTAAGGGCCGCATAGCCCCATGAGGGAGAGGAGACCTTTGATGCCGGTGGGGTTGCCCTCTGCAAAAAGCAGCCGCATGAGGGGCAGGAGCTGGGCTTGAAGGGCCTGTCCCTCCGCAAGGCGCCCCTGGCGGGCCGCCTCCACGAGTTTTTTCATCAGCGCGGGGAGGGCATTGCCCAGCACCGAAATCACCCCTACATACCCCGTCAAAATAGCCGGAAACGCTAAGGCATCATCTCCCGACACCATCTGAAACCCTTTCGGCACGCCAAAGAGAATCTCCATGCCCTGAATCAGGTCCAGCGAGGCGTCTTTGAGCGCAATGATCTGCGTAGGATAGGCTTCCGCCAGCCGAATCGTTATGGAGGCGGGCAGATTAATGCCGGTCCGCACCGGTACGTTGTACAGAATAATGGGCAGGGGGCTGTGCTCGGCTAAGTACTGGTAGTGCGCAAAAAGGCCATCCGGTCGGGGCTTATTGTAGTAAGGGGTAACCGATAAAAAGGCCGCCGCCGGGAAATGCCGCCCATAAAACTGCATCTCCTCTGCGATAGCATGCGTGTCATATCCCCCCGCCCCGATTACAATAGGCACTTCGCCATGAACCTCCTCAAATAGCACTTCCAGCACCCGTAACCGTTCCTGCGGGGTCTGGGTGACGGCTTCCCCCGTGGTACCCAGGGCAACGATGTAATCTACGCCATTTTCTACCAGATAGCGGGCAATCTTTCGCAAGGCAGGCTCATCCAGGCTGGCATCTTCCTTAAAGGGCGTCACGATAGCAACGCCCAAACCTGAGCAGTCCATACTTCCTGGCAAATATAGCCCTTTTCCGGGAATGGAAAGGGGAGCTGCGCCGATTCCCCAGAGAAACCTATCTTTGTCCTTCCATGCGCGCTCTGCTTCTTGCCCTCTCGCTTCTTTTTGGGCAAAATCGTCCCCTCATCCGCATTGGGAAGCTCCAGTACACGGGCGGGGACTGGTATGGCAACCGCACCGCCCTTCAAAACCTCCTCCGCTATAGCGCCGAGCATGCGCCCATGCCTCTGGCCCTGCAAGAGGAAGTCGTCTCGCCCACTGACCCCAATCTCGCCCGCTTTACCCTCCTCTATGCCGCCGGGCACGGCTATATCACCTTCACCCCCGCCGAAGCCCAAAATCTCCGATCCTACCTCCTCAGCGGCGGCCTGCTCCTCTTAGACGACGACTACGGGTTTTTTCCCCATGCGCAGGAAGCGATGCGCCAAATCTTCCCCGAGGGCGAGCTCAAACCCCTCCCCGCTAACCATCCGCTCTTTTCGTGCTACTACAATTTCCCCTACGGCCTGCCCAAAGTCCACGAACACGACAATAAGCCCCCCCAGCTCTACGGCTTCTTCTACGGGGATAAACTGGTGGCGCTCCTTACCCACGAGGCTGACCTGGGCGACGGCTGGGAAAACCCCGAAATCCATAAAGACCCTCCGCAGATTCGCGAACTGGCCCTCCAGATGGGCGTCAACATCCTATGCTACGCCGCTACCTTGCACTAATTACCTTCGTTACTGCCCAGACCGTCCTAATAGAAAACGCCGAAGAGCTTAGCGGCACCGACGAGGTGCGCCACCTGCGCGGGGCTGTCGCCCTTCGCCAGGATACCATCCAGCTTTTCTGCGACGAGGCTACACTTTACGCTACAAATGCCTTTCAGGCTCGGGGCGCCGTCCGCACACGCATCGGCCAGAGCGGTACCATCACCGCCCAAACACTCACTTACGACCCCATCACCCGCTTGCTGACCTACCAGGGAAAAGTCGTAGCCACCTTCGGCACCATCACCCTTCGCACCGAGCACCTCACCTACGACCGCCAAAGCGAAACCGCCTCCTACACCGGCGGCGGTTCCCTCACCGACACCAGCGGCACTATCTACAGCCTCACCGCCACCTACCACGTGCCTACCGCCACAGCGACCTTAGCACAGCAGGTACGCATAGAACGTCCTCCCTACGTGGCTTTTTCGGACACCCTCCTCTACAAAACCGACAGCAGCCTCGCTATCTTCCCCCGGCCTTTTACCCTCTACCACACCACCCAGGCCGAAACCCTCTCCGCTGCGAGTGGCCACTGGAACCGCCAGGATAGCTTCCTCACCCTCCACACCGATGTACATTGGCGAACCCCCGAGCTTATCCTGCGAGCACAGTTCGCCTTCTACGACCAGAAAGCCGATACGGGCTTTGCTGCCTGCGACATCCGCTATAAAAGCCGAAAAGGTCGAGGCTGGGGCATCGCCGACAGCGCTTTCTGGCACCCCGACACCCTCACTCTCAAAGACAACGTCGCCGCCTTCCTCTTCACAGACCGGGATACGGCGTTCCTCCAGGGCCACCTTGCCTACCTCATTTCCCCGCACCTCTATATCATCGGCCAAGCTACCATTCTCCGGCCCCCCCTCGCCGCCACCGCCGACACCCTCCTCTACGACACGCTCGCCCAGAAGCTCTTCCTCCTGAGCCGCGCCTGGCTCTACAGCTATCCCTATCAGCTTTTCGCCCAGCAGATTCAGCTCACCCTACCCCGGCAGACCCCAGACTCCCTCATAGCCGCCGGAAACGTCTTCACCACCAGCGAAATAGACACCCTCCTCCGCTTCTACAACCAAGTGCGTAGTGACAGCCTCCTTGCCCAGTGGGACTCCACCCTCCAAGCCTTCTCCCCTATCCACTACCGCCACAACCTTCAGGCCGTTTACTACCAGAGCGACGGCCCCCACTACCAGGGCGCCCACGAGATCCTGAAAGCCTACTCCCTCCACATTACCTTAGGCCCAAACCGCCAACCCATCTACCTCCGCTTAGAAAAGCAACCCCAGGGCCGCTTCATACCCGTCAAGTTCCTCCTCAAATCCCCCCTTTTCCTCCCCGCCTTTCAATGGCGCCCCCGCCCATACCAACCACAATGGCCTATCCAGCCGTAAGTTTGCTCTATGCGTACCGCCGCCTTAGCCCTCCTCACCTTCCTCCTCTGGAGCTGCCAACCCGATAAGCCCGAACCTGCCCCCGCCCAAGACGCCCTCCAGCGCC
>JAPYWM010000056.1 GCA_028276345.1 Sphingobacterium sp. | reverse complement strand
GCGCTCAATGTAAGTGCCGAGGTGCTTCAGGCTTTTCAAAACCTCGCAGATTCCCTCCAGAATACGGCAAATAAATTCGAGCAATCGAATGCCGACCTCGCCGCGGCAATCAAAGCGGCTATCCAAAAGGAGATAGAGCAAGGCTCTCGCAAAAACGAGCCCCTTCTGGCCGAAATAGATAGGGTTCGAGCAAAGACGGACTCCGTAGTTAATACGCTCAAGGGGTATGCCGAAGCGCTCTTTGATGAGAAAGTGGCTGGTCGGGATCCTGAGACGGGTCGCCTCAAGCGCCTAGATGAGCGGGAAAATAATTACCGGTACTGGATGGGTAATAACGATGCTGCTAATAACGGGCGTGGCGAAGGTAAGGCCCTTGAGATGCACCAGCTCTTAGATTCCTTTGTAGATTGGGCTAATCGGTTCTATGCCTCTTACAACAACGGCGTCATGCCAAACAACGGCCGGGGTTTCGAGAAGCTTGTCGTAGACCCTAAGGACAATCCGTATGTAAAGGAGAAAGAGTCCAAAGATAAGACCTGGGAGTACTTCACTTTCCATCTGACGCCTGCCGTGGCAAACCTGGCTGTGCTCTATAAGTACATCAACGATGTGCGAGTCATTGAAACCGACCTCCTAAATCTCCTCAAATCCAAGCTGGGACAGGTTACCTTCAAGATAGACTCCTTAGTGCTCGTAGATGCGCCACGCAGCGAGATCGTAGTAGCAGGCATGAAGTTTGAGACTAGGGTATTTGTTGCAGCGACGAGCTCGCAGGCTAAGCCTATCTTCTCGGGCACAGGTACGATGAAATTGGAAGGAGGCGGCTATTCGGCTGTCTTTACCATTCCAGCTTCTGCCGCTGTGATACCCAGGGATCAACGTAAGGGCAAGCAGCAATATACGGTCGTCGCGAAGGTTCCCAAGGCAGATGGTAGCTTCCAAGAGCTCAAGTTGACGAAAACATTTGAGGTCGTCAAGCCTGAGATTGTGGTCACCTCGGCAGCAGTACAACTCCTGTACGCGGAGTGCGGAAATGATCTCAATATAGATGTGCCCGCCTTAGGTGAACTGTATGATCCGGTAGTTACGGCAGACAACGCCCAGGTTCTGCCGTCCAAACAGAGCAAGAAGAGGTTTCGTGTTGTACCCAAGGGTGGCTCCAAGACTTGCCGATTAGAGGTAAAAACCCGCTTAGGAGGTCAGCTCGTGTATCTGGGCGATCTAAACTATAAGGTGGTTCCTCCTCCCCGCCCCTCAATCCGGGTGTATGTAGGTAACGAACCCTATAATGGTACCAGTCCTGTGCCGCGCACAGCTACAGTTCGTATACGGGTTGAGCCGGATAAGGATTTTGCTTCCTCGCTTCCCGACGATGCCAAGTATGTCATCGCTAATCCAGAGATAAAAGTAGTCAAGGGCCTAGCAGGTGCACAGCCTGTGGGCTCTCTCCCTACCAGTAAGATAACCCAAAGCCCCGTGGTTTCTGTTGACCTGACGGATTACGCACGAGGACTGCAGCCCGGAAATGTGGTCTATGTTCAGTTTGCTGACGTCTTCCGGGTCAACTTTCAGAACAAGCAGGTGAAAGAAAACTTCGCTGTAAGTGAGCTTGTATTTCCAATCACTATCGGAAGATGAAAACCATTAGAACCATGCGATACTTCGTCGTACTTGCTGGGTTAGCCATTGTGTGGGCTCAGTTTCCGCCGCGCACTGACGATCACTTCTGGCGGAAGAAGGTCGTTATTACCCTGGACCTTCGGGAAAAAATCAATGTGCCTCTGGAAAGCGGGCAAGAGGGTTATCAACTTTATACCAACTACAGCACTGATCCTATAACAGATAAGTCACCTTACTCTAATCGGGAAGGTTTCATAGTAGCATTGGTAAAAGCTTTCAAGGAAGGAAAGTTTGTTGGTTTCGACCCTAAAAATCTTAGTCGGCAAATGACTTTTGAGGAATTTGACAGTTACTCTCGCCGTATAGAGCAGGGCGGGGGGGAAGGTGCTGGGGCTCAGGAAGGAGGAGGGATAGATGAGATGGGAGGTGAAGAGTTTGATAGCGGTGAGTTTATGGATGAGGGTATGGACGTAGAGGGGGGGGCTGTTGAGGGGACGGCTGCCGACGCGGGTTCCCGCACCCCTTCATCCAAGGATGCTTTCCCTTACATCAAGTACTATCGTACTCTGGCTCGCTTCATTGAGGATCGCATCTTTGATAAAAACAAATCGGACATGTACTATGACATTCAGTACCTCTGTTTGGTACGTGTAGATCCTAAAGGTGCCCTGCCTGACGAAGACGCCGTCTGCTTTCGCTACAAGGATGTGATGGATGTAATGGATGATACCCAGTGGCGCAACCGGGCCAATGATGCCGAAGACCGCTCTGTGCGAGAAATCATTGAGCTACGGCGTTTCTCCTCGTATGTGACTATCGTCTCCGGCGACGTGGTCAATACGCTTAATCAAGCTGAACTCCGCCGCCAGCAAATGATCGAGTTTGAGCATCATCTCTGGACATACTAAGAAAAGGCACCCATCTCCATTTTGCCAGCCCCTGCCACCAAGCAGGGGCTTTTTTCTTTATACCTTTGTCTCGATGGACTTCCTCTTCTGGCTCATCTTAGCTGCGACTGCCTTGGTCGTCCTTACCATAACTGCCTATACGACCTTATTAGAGCGAAAGGTCTCGGCCTACATCCAGGATCGGGTAGGTCCTAATCGCGCGGGCCCGTGGGGCCTCCTCCAGCCCCTGGCTGATGTCGTAAAGCTCATCTTCAAGGAAGGCTTCCAGCCAGCGCAGTCCTATAGATTTTTGCAGTATTTGGCACCTATTCTGATGGTAACTATTGCCGTGGCAGCGATTGTTATGCTTCCTATTTCACCGCATATTCAGTTCTTTTCAGGCTCGGTGGGTATCCTGTATTTGCTGGGCCTCCTTTCCATGAGCGTGTATGGGATAACCTTAGGAGGGTGGGCCTCAGCAAGTAAATACTCCCTGCTGGGGGGCCTGCGCAGTGGGGCACAGATGATCTCCTACGAGCTGGCCATGGGAGCGGCCTTACTAAGTGTGCTTCTCTTGACGGCTTACCTGCAAAGCGGAGGAGACTTCTTGGAACCTCGTGCCATCGTGGAAGCGCAGCGAAAGGCCTGGTTTGTGTTTCTAAATCCGATCGGCTTTTTTGTGTATCTGGTGGCAGCTTTTGCCGAGACAAACCGCGCCCCCTTCGACTTAGTGGAAGCCGAGCAGGAGCTGGTGGGCGGATACCACACCGAATACTCCGCGATTCGGTTCGGGGCCTTTTATGTGGCAGAGTACCTGAATGTCATTCTGTCATCGGCCTTTATTGCGACTTTCTTCTGGGGGGGGTATTTGGGGCCTTTTGAGGGGGCCTTGGGCGTGCAGGGGTGGCCTGTGTGGGCTCAGAATCTCTGGGGCGCTGGGTGGCTCCTTCTCAAAACGCTCTTTTTTGTGTTCTTATACATATGGGTGCGATGGACCTTGCCGCGGTTTCGGTACGACCACCTGATGCGCATCGGCTGGAAGGTACTGCTACCGCTGGCCGTGGGGAATTTGTTTATTCTGGCAGGAATCTTGCTAATCCTATCATAACCTATGGACGGAAACTTTTCACAACGAGCGCGGGAGCTACTGACATATAGTCGGGAGGAGGCGATTCGGTTAGGGAATGACTACGTAGGGGTAGAGCATGTGATGCTGGCCCTTTTACGGGATGCAGAAGCGCCGGTTGCGAAGATCTTAGAGGAGCATGGGGTGCCCCTCAAGGCGCTGCGACGGGAGCTGGAAGATCGGGTTCGATCACCTGTAAAGCGGCCCGTGGAAAGTGGGCGGCTCCTCCTTTCCCGGCAGGTGGAGCAGATATTTCGGCGGGCTAGCATCGAGGCCTCCCGCGTGGAGTCCCCAGAGGTTCAGCCGGAACATGTATTTCTGGCACTTTTACGGGATGAGTCTTCGCCCATTACGCAGACCCTGGAACAGTATGGGATACGCTACGCGAATGTGTTAGAGGTATTGCGGGGCGAACCCCCATCGGCTATGTCTTCCTCGGAACCGTTTGAGCCCTCGGAACCTTCGCCACGCCGCAGTGGGAGTGCCTCTTACAGAGCGTCATCTAAGTCTCGCACGCCCATTCTGGATAACTTCGGGCGGGACCTGACCCAGATGGCTGCTGAAGGGAAACTGGACCCCGTCATTGGCCGAGAGCGCGAAATAGAACGTGTGGCTCAGGTCCTTAGCCGCCGCAAGAAAAATAACCCCGTCCTCATCGGCGAACCCGGCGTGGGTAAAACCGCTATCGTAGAAGGCCTTGCGCTGCGCATTGTCCAGCGTAAAGTGAGCCGGGTCCTGATGAATAAGCGAATCGTAGCCTTAGATCTGACCGCCCTGGTAGCAGGCACGAAATATCGCGGCCAGTTTGAAGAACGAATGAAAAGCGTCTTGGCAGAGCTGGAAAAATCGCCCGATGTGATTATCTTTATTGACGAGCTGCATACTATTATTGGGGCGGGAGGCGCTTCCGGTTCTCTGGATGCGTCGAACATCTTCAAGCCTGCCTTGGCTCGAGGAGAAATCCAGGTGATTGGCGCCACAACCCTGGACGAGTATCGCAAGTACATAGAAAAAGATGGTGCGCTGGAGCGGCGCTTTCAGAAAATCATGGTGGAGCCGCCTACAGAAGAAGAGACCATCCAGATACTGCGACAGCTCAAAGATCGGTATGAGGAGCACCACCATGTGCATTATACAGATGAAGCGGTAGAGGCGTGTGTGCGGCTTAGCGGGCGTTACATTATGGATCGGCAATTCCCGGATAAGGCGCTGGATGTGCTGGATGAGGCCGGCGCCCGGGTCTACATGGCTAACTTGCAGCTCCCACAGGAGATTCTTGACTTAGAGAAGCGGATTGAGGAAGTTCGGGAGCGCAAGAATCAGGTTGTACGCACGCAGCGGTTTGAGGAGGCTGCCAGCTTACGGGACCTGGAAAAGCGGCTGCAAGATCAGCTCGAAGCGGCTAAAGCCCGCTGGGAGGAGGAGCTAAAAACGAAGCGCTTCAAGGTAGATGCTGATGATATTGCTGAGGTGGTGGCTTCTATGACGGGGATACCCGTGCAGAAAATCGGGGAAGGGGATATTCAGCGCCTTGCGCGGATGGCGGATCACCTGAAAGGCCGGATTGTGGGGCAGGATGAGGCGATAGACCGGGTTACGCGGGCGATTCGGCGGGCACGGGCCGGTCTCAAAAACCCCCGCAAGCCTATTGCATCGTTTATTTTCCTTGGACCGACGGGTGTCGGTAAGACCGAACTGGCCCGAGCGCTCGCAGAATATCTCTTTGAAGGGCAGGACGCGCTCATTCGGATAGACATGTCCGAGTACATGGAGAAGTTTGCGGTTTCGCGGCTGATAGGCGCTCCGCCTGGCTATGTGGGCTATGATGAGGGCGGTCAGCTCACGGAGGCTGTGCGCCGCAAGCCCTACAGCGTGGTGCTCTTTGACGAGATCGAAAAGGCGCACCCAGACGTCTTCAACCTGCTTCTTCAGGTGCTGGACGATGGAACTCTCACCGATCGGCTGGGGCGACGGGTAGACTTTCGCAATACCATCATCATCATGACCTCCAACGTAGGCGCAAAAGAGCTGAAGGAGTTTGGAACAGGGGTAGGCTTCGTGACGAAGGCTCGGCAGGACCGCCAGCAGGAAGCTATGCGGGAAGTCCTGGACCGAGCACTGCGGCGGGTTTTCCGACCGGAGTTTCTGAACCGGATCGACGACATCATCGTGTTCAATCCGCTTACGAAAGAGCTGGCCCTAACGATTCTGGAGATTCAGCTAAACGACTTGCGCAAACGGCTGTCAGAGAAGCACTGGGATATAGAGGTCACGGATGCGGCGAAGCAGTTTATGGTGGAGAAAGGGTTTGATGAGCAGTTTGGGGCGCGTCCTTTGCAGCGGGTGATTCAGCGGTATCTTGAGGAGCGGCTTGCGGACGTGGTGATAGAAAACCGGATAGAGGGTCCGGCAGTGTTTTTAGCCGATGTCTCGGCGGATGGGACGACGATAGAGGTGCGGCTGAAGGAGCCCGTAGCCGCCTCATGAGGCGAGCCTGGCTTCTGTTTCTGGGGGGCTTAGTGGGTGCACAGGTAGAAATGCCAGACTCACTTGCCCGACTTTTTGAGCGCGATATCAACTTTGACATTGTGGTTGGGCGGTCGTTTCCGGTGGTGACTGGGCTCACAGATACGTTTCCAGTGGTGCCGCTCCTTTCCGGCAGTACCCGGGTAGGAATCTCCTGGCGGTGGGGCATGGGGAGAAAAGCTGGCGGACGGTGGCTTCTGACCTTTTCGCCCTTGTTTCTTTTTGAGAAGGTAACTTTTCGGGCAACGAGTGCGAGTGTCGTGCCGGGCGTGGAGCTTGTGCCTGAGGGCCAGTACCTCTGGCTGAAATACCGGAGCGGGGCGGTTATGCTCATGGGCGGGATCCGTTTCCAGAAGTGGGAAGAGCGGGCGCTTTTTCCGAAGTGGTGGATGGAGGCCGGTCTGTGGGGGTGCTATCGGGTGGGGCGCAGTATCAAATATGTGGCTGAGCGGGAAGGCCGGGTGGAGAAAGTGCGCATAGAGGGAAATCCGCACTTGGCGCCTATGCGTGGTGGGCTATATGCTCGGGTGGGGCGGCAGTGGGCTTTTGTGGAGGCTTATTACCACCTTCTACCGTATTTTCGGTCAGGTACCTATGGGGAGGCGCCGCCGCGAGCCTATCCCGCTACACCAAAGTGGGAAGTGGGACTGGGAGTCGCGCTATGAGGCTCGTGGTGGCTATTACGGGCGCAAGTGGAAGCTTGTATGCGGATCGGCTTCTGCATTATCTGGCTGAAGCGCGTCAGCATACCCCCCTGGAAGTAGGGGTCGTGCTGTCCGAAAATGCCCTTACGGTGTGGGAGTGGGAGCTGCAAAAGCCCTTTCCTGAGACTTTCCCCCGGTACCATCACAAAGATTACTTTGCACCATTTGCGTCGGGCTCGGCAGGGTATAGGCAGATGGTGATTATTCCGTGTTCTATGGGGACGGTGGGGCGATTGTCGGCGGGGCTGTCCGATGACTTGATTACGCGGGCGGCGGACGTGATGCTAAAAGAGGGAGGGCAGCTCATTATCGTACCGCGGGAGACCCCTTTGAGTGCGCTTCATCTGGAAAATCTTCTCAAGCTGGCCCGTTTAGGGGTGGTGGTTTTACCGGCGATGCCGTCGTTTTATCATCGGCCGCAGACAGTAGAGGCGGTGGTGGATACGGTGGTTTTTCGGGTGCTGGACCATTTAGGGATAGCGGTGGCTCAGCGGCGCTGGGGCTTGGAAGAAAGCTAAGTACCCCAGGTGGCTCTATCGAGGGTGCGGTAAGTAACTGCCTCGGCGAGATGATGGGCCTTGAT
>JAPYWM010000055.1 GCA_028276345.1 Sphingobacterium sp. | reverse complement strand
GGACTATCCCACGCAATCCCCACGTGCGTAGGCCGTAGCTCCCCCATCACCTCCAAAAGCGTACTGATAAACCCAAACAGCACCGATGTATTGAAGCCGTCAGCATTGCGCAGCGGTCGCTCCTGAAAAGCAAAAAATGCCCGGTACACCAGACTCATGCCGTCTACCAGCAGAATGCGCACGTGGGAAAGTTACAACGTTTTTCTCCTGGCTTACCTTTGCTTGGTCTCTATGCAGGATAAACAGATTGCTGTGCTTTTGGGCCTCCTAACGGGCAGTGTGCTGGGTGTGCTATGTTTTTTTACGGAAGATTGGCTAATTCGCTATCCTTTCACGGATGACGCCTTCTATTACGCGCAAATAGCCCGCAATATCGTCTCCGGCAAGGGCGTTACGTTTGATGGCCTGCATGAGACAAATGGCTTCCATCCCCTATGGCTCCTGCTGCTCTTGCCTATTTATGCCCTATTTAGCGGAGACTGGCTCCCGCTGAGGGTGATCCTCGGCCTGCAAGCCCTCCTCGCGGCCGCCTCTTCGGCGCTGCTCTATGCTGTCCTCCGCCGATGGACGGGACGCCTCTTAGCCATTTTAGGCGTGGTGCTGTACCAAATGCTCACCTTCCTGCTGGAGATTAGCTTTTCGGGGATGGAAACAGGCCTACAAGGCCTACTCCTTATCTACCTTTTGTGGAAGTGGCCCGCCATAGCGCAAAACCTCGAGAAAAAAGCCTGGTTTCTGGGCATTCTATTGGGACTGATAATCTTAGCGCGGTTAGATGGGGTGGCAGTGGCAGGCATAGTGGGGCTTTATACCCTCTGGCGCCTGCGAAAAGCATCCCCCTCTCGGATAGGGGGCTTTCTGGCACGGCTGGGGATAGCATCTGGGCTCGTGACGGGGCCCTATTTCGTCTGGAACCTCCTGCACTTCGGACATCTGATGCCCGTGAGCGGCGCCGCCAAACGCTACCCCCTGTGGGAAAAACCCCTCGCCGAAACCCTCAATAAGCTCTTCTGGTGGGCCAAAGCCCTCAGCAAAGGCCTCTCCTACACCGGCATAGGGAACATCCCCCCCTGGCTCCTCGGAAGCCTCACCCTCCTCATAGTAGCCCTCCTCCTCTTCTACCTAAAATGGTGGAAAAACCTCCTCCAAACCCCCGAACTCCTCTTAGGCATAGGCGCCGGTGCAGCTCACTATGTCCTAAGCTCGCTCACGCTAATCACCTTCCGGGGGTGGTATCTTGTCACAGAAGTCCTGGCCATCGTACTTTTTTTATCTTATCTGTGGGAAAGGCACAAAATCCTCAAAGCCATTGGCATAGCGATGTATGGGGGTCTTTTTGCGACTATCGGTAAGCTCACCAAGGACTGGCGCCTCAGCCCTGAAACGAATGCCGTCATTTACGAGGCGTATCAGGTGGGCCTCTGGCTGCGGGAAAACACGCCCCCCCAAAGCCGCTGCGCCACCTGGGATGCCGGCGTCATCGGTTACTTCGCCCACCGCCCCGTCATCAACTTAGACGGCCTCGTCAATACCTACGACTTCCTGCCGCTTCTAAAGTCTAAGCTGCTACCCACCTACCTCAAAGAAAAAAACGTCCGTTACCTCACCACCTACACCCTGGGAACCGACTACAAAGACTACTGGCACTTCAAGGAACACTGGAACGTGTGGGAATCCCTTCTACAAAAGCCGGTTTACATAAAGCCCTTCTTCCATAAGCCCGCCGATGTATTTTTTGATGCAAGCGGCGGCGAGTCCTATTATTACATCTGGGAACTGCCAGCACCTACTGCTGAACCCGGAAAGCCCTAAAAGAAAACTAAAAGTACCCTGCAAAACACACAGCCAAACCTTCTCAATCGGATAACTCCAATTGCCGCAAAATAAGCTCGGGTTGATTGCGCGCAATGCAGTAACCTAAGCAGCCAAGCGCCTGGGCCGCCCGTACATTGAGGCTGTTGTCGTCTATGAAGAGGGTATTTTGCGGCTGCCAGCCCAGCTTGTCAAGCACATACAGGTAAGCCTCTGGCTCAGGCTTGCGCCGGGAAATGCGGTTGGAAAAAAAGACTTCCACAAAATACTTCCGCCAAAGCGCGATATGGGGTTCTACAATCGTGAGGTGCAGGTCGTTCGTATTGCTTAGCAGGGCGAGGGAGTAGGAAGAGGCGAGGATTTGGAGGACTTTTTCGGCCTCGGGGAGGGGGCCCAACAGCATGGCATTCCAAGCGTCTATCAGGTCCCGCTCAGTAAGGTGTGGGAAGCGGCTTTTCCAGCCCTGTAAAAAAGCCTCTGTACTGATCTCGCCTTTCTCGTAAGCGGCGAGCGTGGGGTCTTGCAAGAGAGCGGGGAGCGCTTCAGTCGAGAGGCCCAGCCCCTGCAACGTCAGACCATAGTCCACCCCATATAAAACCCCTCCCAAGTCCAGGAGGACATACTTCACCGACTTCATGGGGCCGCGGCCTTTGCGCGAGCACGCGCTTTCAGATACGTACGTAAAATCGGAAGAAGCGACAAAACAATGATGCCTAAGGCAATCACCTCAATGTACTTTCTCAGCCACGGGAAAGCACTCCCCAGCCCGTAGCCTGCCAGAGTTAGACTCACGATCCATAGGATTCCCCCCGTGGCATTGTAAATGATGAACTGCCGAGGCGAAAAGCCCACTACCCCCGCTAAAATTGGCGCAAACGTCCGCACAATCGGCACATAGCGCCCCAGAATAATCGCACTTTTGCCCCAGCGGTTGTAAAATGCGCGCGTCTGCTCCAAGTACTTTCGCTTGAAGAACCAGGTTTCCCGCTTTTCAAAGAGCCGCTGGCCCAGCAGCCGTCCCGTCCAATAGCCCACCTGGTCCCCGACGATAGCCGCTGCCGACAGCGCCAGTATCACCCATCCGATCGGCACCGGCAGTATCTCCAGCGCACAAAACAACCCCACCGTAAATAGAAGCGAATCTCCCGGCAAAAAGAATCCAAACATAAGCCCAGTTTCCGCAAAAATAATAGCCGTTACCAGCGCCAGTCCACCGACCTGGATGATTTTCTCGGGGTCGAGAAGGTCCCGCAGCGTGTGAAGGATTTCCTGCACTGAGCAAATGTACGCCGCGGAAAGGCTCTCCGGCTATGTATTGTATGTTTGCAGTGTGTATCGGACGCTTTTTCATATTCCCCGGCGGCGGAAGGACGAGCTGTGGGTGTATTTCTGCGGCCACTCACTGGGGCTTCAGCCGAAAAGTGCGGCCTCTTACATCCGGCGTGTGCTGGAAAGCTGGCACTGGGAAGGCGTAGAGGCGTATTTCAGTGCGCGGGCGCGTTGGGTGGATTATGCAGACCGCCTGCGGCCTAAGCTCGCTCCCCTCCTCGGCGCCCAGCCCGAAAGCATCGCCATCGCCCACACACTCACCACCAACCTCCATTTGCTCTTAGCCAGTTTTTACCAGCCCACGCCTGAGCGCTATATCATTCTGACGGAGCAGGAGCCTTTCCCTTCGGACATCTATGCCCTTCAAAGCGCCGCCGCTCTCAAAGGCTATCCGGATGCGGTCCGGATGGTGCCTGAGCTCCTTCCCACCACCGAAGCTGTGCTATCGGCGATTGATTCTTATGGGGAGAGGCTGGCAGGTGTGTGGATGAGCGGGGTGCATTATCTGACGGGGCAGGCGTATGACATACAGGCTATTACGGCGGCGGCGCACCGGGTAGGCGCTTGGGCGGGCTGGGACCTGGCGCATGCCGTCGGCAACATCCCCCTGCAGCTGGATGCCTGGAATGTAGACTTCGCCGTCTGGTGCAGCTACAAGTACCTTAATGCGGGGCCCGGCGCCGTCGGCGGCCTCTATGTGGCTCCCCGCCACTGGGAAAAAGCCCCCCTCCTCGCTGGCTGGTGGGGCAACCGCTTAGAAACCCGCTTCGAAATGCAGCCCACCTTTGACCCGGCTCCCGATGCCCGCGCCTGGGTCCACAGCAACCCCTCCCCCCTCCTCCTCGCCCCCCTCGAAGCCAGCCTCGACATCTTCGCTTTGCTGAGCCTCCCCGAATACTTTGCGCAAATCCAGACCTACCACCGCCTCCTCCGGGACAAGCTCGCCCACATCCCTGGCCTTAGCCTCCTCACCCCCGAAAATGCCCATGGCGCCCAGCTCTCCTTCCGGCTGACCCACAGCGACGGAAAAGCCCTCAACCAGGCCCTCTTGGAAGCAGGCTATTGCATAGATTGGCGGCGGCCGGGCATCCTCCGCGCAGCCCCAGTCCCCCTCTACAACACCCCCGAGGAAATCGAGACCTTTGCAAAAGCCGTCTCTCACTATCTCCAAACCTATGCGTAACCTCCTCCACCTTGGCCTGAGTTTGATTCCTTTGCGGGGTATGGGGGAAATCACGTACCGCCTCTTCTGGGCCGAAGAACCGCCCTATACCTACCGGGTGATCATGCGTCTCTCGCCTTCCAAGGGACCGTACACGGACCTGCGGATGCCCTCCTGGCGCCCCGGCCGGTACATCCTCCAAAACTACGCCGGCGCCCTCTACCACTTCTCCGCGCAAACCCCGGACGGCCAGCCCCTCGCCTGGAAAAAAACCGACAAAGACACGTGGCGGATCTTCCACACCGGAAAGGCCTCTACGCTGGAAGTTTCCTACCGCATAGATGCCAGAACCCTGGACGCCGGCTCCAGCTACCAGGTGGGCGCGCTCATTTACTTCAATCCTATCACGCTTTTCCTGTATCCCGTGGGGCGGCTGAATGAGCCGTGTCGCTTAGAACTGCCGGACTTGCCCGCTACGTGGGCCGTAGCCACCGCACTCCCCGCTAAAAACAAACGCCTCTATGAGGCGCCCTCTTACCATCACCTCGTGGATGCGCCTTTCGTCATAGCCCCTACCCTGCGCCAGACCCAAACGACCTGCGAAGGCGCCACCCTCCATGTACACTTCTGGGGCGAAATAGGCGCAAAAAACGTAGACCCTTTCCTCACCGACCTGTGCAAAATCGTCCAAACCCAAAAACAAATCTGGGGCGAACTCCCCCTCGCCGAGTATCACTTCATCTACATCCTGGTGCCGTTTCTGATGCGTCACGCCGTGGAGCATGAGAACTGCGCCGTTTTCGTCCTGCCTCAAAGCGGCGCCCAGGATGAAAGCAGCCTCAAAGGCTTTTTGGCCATCTCGGCCCATGAGTTTTTCCATGTGTGGAATGTGAAGCGTTTGCGGCCCGCAGCGATGTGGCCCTACGATTATAACACGCCGCCCATGACGTCACTCCACTGGTTTACGGAGGGGGTTACGGATTATTACACTTCCCTGACGCTGGTGCGGGCGGGGCTCATGCCAGAAGCACAGTACTGGTCGCAGCTCAGCAGCTTCCTCCAGGAGCTGGAAAACAGTTGGGTTTATCAAAACTTTTCGCCGGCGGAGCTAAGTATGGATAGCTGGCATGCGACTTCCCCGTATCGGCCGACTTTTTTGCAAGGGTCATTTTACGCGGCAGGTAAGCGCGTGGGCTTTTTGCTGGATATGTTTCTCCGGCGGGAGAGCGGCGGCCGCTACAAACTGGACGACCTGATGCGCTACCTCTATCGGACTTATTACAAGCGGGGGAAAGGTCTGCCAGAGGAGGGCGTTCTGGAAGGGGTGGTGCACCTCTTGGGCGCTGAAAAGCGAAAGGTAGTCGAGGATTTTTGGCGCTCATATGTGGAGGGGCGGGAGCGGGTCTCGTACAAAGACTTTCTGACGGGCCTCCCGATAGCCGTGGAGGAAGCGGAGGAGCTGGCGCAGGGCTGGGCACGGATTGGAATTCGCCGCTGGAGCCAGGAAGGAGAAGGCATCCGCATCGTCCAGGTAGAACCTTTTAGTGCAGCCGCCAGGCTTGGCCTGAGCCAAGACGATATCATCTATACCGTAGACGGAAAGTCCGCTGACGACTTAGACCCGGCCTTTTGGGATAGCCTCAAAGACGGCGCCCGCGTGCCTATCGGCTGGCGCCGCAAAGACGAGGTAGTGGATGAGGGCGTCCTGTACTTCACAGCGCGCCAGATACCTCGCCAAAAGCGCCTCCGCCTCACACCGACAAAAGAAGGCTTCGGCACGAGCGATTAATACCTACCAGGTCGTCGAAAAAGGGGCGGAGGTCCTGCGTAAAAGCGCATTTAGAACGGCAAAGGGCACGGCAGGCAGCACTGGCTTTACCCACCCCCAGCCTACCTTTGCAAGGTGCGAGTAGGTATCTTCTTTGGCGGGGCCGCCCGCGAACGGGAAGTCTCCTATGCCGGAGGACGCACCGTATATGATCTATTGGACCGACGGCGCTTCGTCCCCGTGCCTATCTTTTTGGATGCGTATCATCGGCCCGTGCGCCTCCAGCCCGAGAAGCTCTACTATGGCATGATTACGGACTTTTTCCCGCCTCCGCAGGCTTTACCCGCAGAGGTGCGCTTTCCCCTCTATGCGGAGCAGCTCTGGCACCCCAAAAGCAGCGCCTATCTCCGAGCTTTGAGCGAGCTGGGCCCCCTCCTCTCTTGGGAAAGCCTCGGAGAAACCATAGACTTTGCTTTTCTTGTGCTGCACGGATTGGGTGGTGAGGATGGCAGCATCCAAGGGCTTTTAGAGCAGGTAGGTCTACCTTATGTGGGCACTGGCATCGGCAGCAGCGCCTGGGGCATGGATAAAGCCCGCCAGCGCCCCTGGCTTAGCGCCCATGGCTTCCCCGTGCCGGCATACACTATCCTCCCGAGGCGACTCCTGTGGGAGGCCCCCCACGACATCACCCAGCACGTCCTGGATACATTGGGCCTTCCCTGTGTCCTCAAACACCCCCTGCAAGGTTCTACCATCGGCGTAGCCATCTGTCGGCAGGCCGAAGAGATTTTGGAGGCTTTTTACCGGTGTAGTTTCACCTGGCCCGTAGAGCGGCTAAGCCAGACCCCCCTCCCCCGCCTCCTGGACTTACAGGAGGGGCTAAGCTTGCCGCTTCTCTATCGGGATCGGGAAGGCATCCCCCGGGAAATCATTCACACGTACACCGACTTGCAGAACTTCCTCAGGCGGCTCCCTACCCACGGCTGGGTAGAAGCGTGGGACGCGCCGGAGCATCTCCTCGCAGAAGCTTTCATCGCTGGCGAAGAGTTTTCGGTGATCCTTCTGGAAACGCCGGATGGTACGTTAACAGCCCTACCGCCCACCCACATCCGAAAAGAAAGCGCGCTCTACGACTATCGGGCTAAGTATCTCTCTGGGATTAGCTCCAAGCATACTCCTTCCCCGCACCTGCCTAATGAAACCATCCAGCAGCAGGCAGAACGTCTGGGAGCAGCGGCCGGCATGGAAGTGTACGCCCGGATAGATGGGATTGTGGCGCCGGATGGACAGATTTACTTCAATGACCCGAATACGACTTCGGGCATGCTGCCGGCCTCGTTGCTCTTTCACCAGGCAGCAGAAGTCGGCTTTACGCCCACCGGCTTTCTCTCGTATCTGATAGACCGTTCGCTCGCGCGGGCACGCACGGGGCCGCTCCGGGGTTTTGAGCGGCGCCTTC
>JAPYWM010000054.1 GCA_028276345.1 Sphingobacterium sp. | reverse complement strand
CCCCCCGTCACCTTTTGCCCCATCAGAATGCGCGTAGGAACGGACAACCGATCCAACGCCTGCCGGTCCGTATTGCACACCGCAAAGGCCACATTGTGTATGCCCCGCAAAAACATGTTATGGACGGCATTGCCGCCAGCCCCCCCAAGCCCCATCACGAGAATGATGGGCGGTTCCGATCCATTTTCGCGAAAACTCAAACTCATAGGCCTCAGTCAATAAGGTCGTTTGGAATCCGGATCGTTTTCTCCATGTAAGTGCGTATCTTATCAAAGAACTTGCTCGTTTTTGGTTTTCTGTTTTGGGGCATGCCGTTCTGCGTGGGTGGAGGCGCATCGGCTGCGGGTAGCGAAACGGCGATAGAGAGGGCGAGCTCGTGGAGCTTGGGCGCCTGATCCAGGATGGCGGCGAGGTTGGCGAAGTCAGGCCGATTGAAGGGGTCCATGATGCCGCTTGCCACGAGGTGCTGCGCAGAGACGATGTGGGCAGCCAGGCCAGTGGTATATTCTACCAGCTGCTGAAGGCCCCGAAAATAGGCCGTCCCCCCTGCAATATAAAGCCCTGCGTGCAGATCGCTAAGTAGTTGAGCTTTATCTATTTCGGCGGCAACAAACTCGAAGATCTCTTGCAGGCGGGCCTGAATAACCTCCACAAGGAAGCTCAAACGTACATCCACGGTATCCGGCCGGCGCGGGTCTGGCTGGATGGAAATGATCTGATCCTGCGACAAGAGCGGCCGGTAGGCCAGCCCCAGCTGCTGCTTGAGGGTTTCGGCCTGGGGCGGTAAGATGCGCCGAATAGCCTCCCGGATATCCTGCGTCACAAGCTGCCCCCCCAGCGGTAAAACCACAAAGCGCTTGATCCGCCCCTCATGATATAACACCACACTCGTGTGATTGCCCCCTATATCCACATAGCCCACACCGGTGTTTTTCTCTTCGGGGGTGAGAAGCGCCTGAGCCGCCATCAGCGGCGCCGCCAGAAACCCTTTTACTTGCAACCCCACCCGCTCAAAACAGCGATACAGCGCGGTAAGGTAAGCCTCCGGCGCATAAAAAAGCAAATACTCCCCTTCCAGCCGAATACCGCTCATCCCAATCGGATCAGAGAGCCTATCCCGATGGTCTAACCGATACCAGACGGGAACAGCATGGATGAGGCGATAGCCCGGTGGGACGGGGCGATGTATCGCCTGTTCCCGCAAGCGCAAAAGGTCATCCCACCCCACCTCATGATCGGCCCGAGGAAAGGTAATAATCGCATTCGCCGTCTCGGTGCGCATCGCTTCGTGCGTGATGCCCACCCACGCCTGCTGGATCACGATAGACGACTGCCGCTGCAGCTTATCCAGTATCCCCTGCAAAATGCCCACCAGCCGTTCTATGTGGGCTACGCCTTTCTGGTCAATGGCGCCTCGCACTTCGTCGTGGGCCACAGCCAGTACACTGAGACCTTGTCTTTCATCCACACGACCTATGGCTGCGCGAATGCCATAGGTTCCGACATCGAAAGCAGTAAATATTTCGCTCATAACTATATTGGTTTAGCTTTTTGGCAGATAATCTGGTTGGGAACGTGCAAAAGTACGGACTTGCAGGTATTGGAGCCGAGGCGGGGTCGGACGAGGCTGTGGTAGTAGTACCACTGGCGTCGCGCCTGCGGGAGGTCTTCCGTGCGCCCTAAAACAAACTGCTCGGGAAAGACCTGCCCATACCCATACCACACGTGCCGACTATCCTGAGAGATGTGGCTGGTCAGACGATAAAAGAGCGTGTCCGTCTGCCACCACTCTAAGAAAAAGGCCACGGCGAGACTATCCCATCGCGGCATTTCCAGGATGGGTAAGTCCAAGGCACGCGTATAGGGTAAAAGATGACCTTGGCTATCTACATAGAGGAGCCGCCCAGGCAAGCGCAGCGCCGCCACTGGTACGCGGGTTTGCAGTCGGAGCCGATACGTAAAGTCCGCCCCCAGCCAGAAAGCCTGCTTTTCAAAGAGCTGCTGCTCCCGCAGATCGATCCAGAGCGACCACACATCCCAACCGCGCCCCGCCTCCCCATGCGCCTCAATATGCCGAGCCACCCACATACTATCCCACAACGGCCCCCAGCCTTCTACCACCCATCGCCCCTCCCGCCGAAGCCGCGCCCCCACATACCAGTTACTCCCCCCCCACGATACCCCCACCCACAAAATCCCTACCCCAAGCCCCCACACCCTCATGCACCAAAATGCTTAAGAAGAGAGTGCCACAGCGTGTAAATGTCGCCCGCCCCCATTAAGACGATTACGGCGGGGCGCTTTAACAAAATATCTACCTCCTTCATACCTTGCTCCAAAGCTACGACCTCTCGGGCGGGTTTAACAAGATGTTGAGAAATTGTTTTTACGGAGATGTGGGGTGTGTACGGCTCCCGAGCTGGGTATATGGGGAAAAGTACAACCTCATCCGCCCTCTCAAGAACTACGGCAAACTCCTTAGCAAAAAATGCTGTCCGACTGAAAAGATGGGGCTGAAAAAGCACGATGATCTGCCAGCCTGGGAAAGCCTCCCGAAGCGTGTCTATCGTGCGCGCAATCTCCGTCGGATGATGTGCATAATCCAGCACAGCTACCAGATCAGGCGCCAGCCGCTGCCATTCCAAGCGGCGCGCCACACCCGCATACCCCGCTAACGCCTCCCGAAGCGCAGTCGGCGAAAAGCCCAGCACTTCTAAAAGCGTCAAGGCCAAGGCAGCATTCTCCGCATACAGCCGCCCTAAATGCGACCACTCCACCTCCCGCTCCCCCCCATCCCACCTATACACAAATCGAAAGCGCCCCTCCCCTACCACCTGGTAATCCCGCACTTCCACTCGGATAGCCTCTCGGATCCCAACCACCTGCGCAGGCACTACACAATACCCCCCCACCCGCTCCCGAAAAGCCTGATAGGCCGCCAAAACCCCCGCCGCATCCCCATAAATCTCCAGATGATCGGGCTCCGTGCTGGTAATAATCGCATGCGCCGGCGAAAGCCGCAGCATCGCCCGGTCATACTCGTCGGCCTCCACTACCGCATACGGCCCGCTCCCCGGGAGGTATGTGCCGCCGAAGTTTCTCATCTGCCCCCCGACAAAAGCTACAGGCAAAGCACCCAGCCTATGAAGGAGCCAGGTGAGAATAGCCGAAGTAGAGGTTTTCCCATGCGCACCAGCCACAGCCAAAACTTGATAGGGCTCTACCGCTTGGGCGAGGGCTTCCGCCCGGCGCAAAACCCGCAGACCCAACCGCCGCGCCTCCAAAAGCTCCGGAAAATCCTCCGGAATCGCCGGCGTATACACGACCTCCGTAGCTTCCCGTACCCGCTCCAATCGAGGAGAAAAATCTATCGGGATACCCAGCGCGGATAGCCGCTCCGTCTGGGGCGAAGGCTCCCGATCATACCCTGACACCTCCTGCCCCTGCCGATGATAATGCTCAGCCAGCGCACTCATTCCTACCCCACCAATCCCCAAAAAACGCCAGTGCTTACCCGCCATACGCTAAATGATACAAGGTTTGCGCAATCTGCGTAGCCGCATCCGGCCTCGATAAGAGGCTCATCGCCGTTTCCAGGGCATATCGCCTATTCGGCTCCTGCAAAAGCCTTAGTACACGCTCTGCCAGGCGCTCCCCCCCCTCTGCTTCCTCTACAACCAGCGCAGCACCAGAAGCCTGGTAGTACTCGGCATTGCGGCGCTGATGGTCCTCTGCCACATACGGCGAAGGCACCAGAACAGCGGCCTTTCCCCACCAGGTCAGCTCCCCTAAGGTAGACCCCCCCGCCCGAGAAACCACCACGGTTGCCGCCCGATACGCCGCCGCCATGTCTGTAATAAATGGCCGCACCGCAATATGCGCTTCCGCCATGGGGATCGCAGGCGCCTCACTGCCCACCTGCCAAAGAATACTCACAGGCTCCTTCCCCCACCAGCGAAGGGCCTCCGCAACCATCCGATTGAGCGTAGAAGAACCCTGACTCCCCCCCAGAATGAGGATCAGCGGCCGCTCCGGCACAAACCCCAACACCTGGCGCGCCGCCTCAGGCGTATAACGCGCCCTATCCGCCTCGGTAAAACGTACAGGTACCCCACTCCAGACGACCTTCGTACCTACAGGCACGCCCCGTAGCTCGCGAAAGGCCGAAAAAACCACTTGGGACCGGCGAGCCAGCCAGCGAATCGTCCGACCAGCCGTGCTATTGAGCTCTAAGAGAACCAGCGGTATGTGGCGCCAACTGGCCATCCACCCCGGTAGAAGTCCCGGATACCCCCCCGTCGTAAACACCACCCCCACCGGCCACCGACGAAATACCCCCATCAGCTGAAAATAGCCCAGCGGTAGCTTGTAAAGAAGGGCCAGATTTCGCCAGGGACGCTGGCGCTGCCACCCCGCACTATAGACCCCGGCATACGGAACCCCCAGCGGAGCCACCCAGCTTTCTTCTCGAGCACCGGGGCGGCCTACCCACCAGAGCGGCACCTCCGGATATAAACGCTGCCAAGCCATGCCCACCGCCAGCGCCGGAAAAACATGCCCACCCGTCCCCCCCGCCGCTATCAAAAGCCCCTTCATACCACCCGCCGACTAATGCCCAGCGCTATCCCTAAACCCAGCGCCTGAATAAAAAGCGACGAACCCCCTAAACTAACCCACGGCAATGGCACCCCCGTAATCGGAAACACTTCAATATTAACACCAATATGCACAATCACTTGCATAAGCCCATGCAAGATAATGCCAATCAAAAATAATCTGGCAAATCCTTCCACCACACTGGCTAAGGCCGCCAGCCGCCAGAAGTACAAGGTATACAGCCCCCACATCAGGAGCCCCCCTATAAGCCCATACTCTTCCACCAGGATAGAATAGGCAAAGTCCGAGTACGACTGGGGAAGGTAATAGCGCTGCGTGCTACGCCCCGGCCCCTTCCCGACAATCCCCCCGGAAAAAACCGCAATAGAAGCATGTACCCGCTGGTAATCATCCGCCATGCCCGTAGAAGGGGTGTTTTCGCCTTTCAGATAAGCGACAATCCGACTCTGCCAAACGCGGGCTCGCGGCGCTACCAGAAAAAGAACCCCCACAAAAAAAAGCCCTACAAAAAAAAGCCGCCCTATTTTACCCAACGATAGCCCCGCTATGTACAGGAAAAGCACCACCGTAAACAGCAATAGCATCCCCCCACTCAGATTCTGCGGCGCAATCAGCACAAACGTAAGCCCAATACGCACCAGCAAAGGCCAGAGGGACTGCCACGAGCGAAGAACATCTGGCTCCCGAGCTATCCGATACGCTAACATCCCCATCAGACTAAAGCGCGCCAGCTCGGACGGCTGAAACGACATGCCCCCAATGTAAAGCCAGCGCCCACTCCCCCCACGAAAGAACAAATACCCCAGTAGAACAAGACTTACCCACCAGAGAACCTCCAAAATAGGCCCCCACCGTCGGTAGTCTGTGTGATGAATAGCATAAGTCCCTAAAAACGCGATGAGGAGCGTCAAAAAGTGTTTGATGAGGTAGTACTCCGGAAAAGTCGGGTGATGCCGAAAAACGAGACTCACAGTGGCACTATACACCACTAATAGCCCCATGAGCGAAAGGGCCCCTGCCACACCCCATAAAAACCGATCACCCGAAATCCAGCGCATGAGAGGCGCAAAGAAAAGCGCTTTCCTGAGCCAGCTCCCCCTTTCCACGAGTGGGGTTTTATGCAGGGGAGCATGGTGGATAAGGGAAGAGCAGCGCTCTTCCGCTCTTCAAACATCCCTATCCATCCAGGCCGGAAAGGCTCTTCGATAAGCTTCCAGGCTTTCTTTGGAGAGCGTGGCCCAGAAAGCCCCCTCGCTTCCCCCGCTATGCAAAATCACCTCGCCTACCGCATTATAAAGTACACTGCCCCCTAAATAGGCTTTGCCAGTGCCATCCGTGCCGACTCTATTGACCCCTAAGACATACGCCTGATTCTCAATAGCCCGAGCCGGTAAGAGCTTCTCCCAGTGCGCCGCCCGAACCGCCGGCCAGTTCGCCACATAAATCAAAAGATCATAATCATACGCCTCGCTTCGGCGGCTCCACACCGGAAACCGCAAATCATAACAAACCAGCACCGCTATACGCCAGCCTTTGTAGTGCGTGATGAGCCGACCCGCCCCAGCCGTAAAAATTTTCTCTTCTCCCGCCATGCGAAAGAGATGTCTCTTATCGTAATAGGCCCATTCGCCCGTAGGGCTTACCACATACGCACGATTGTACAGGTGCCCCGTAGGAGTGCGGACTTTGAGACTACCTATGAAGAGGGTGTTATAAGACTGGGCCCAAGTTCTCATGGCTTGAAGCGCAGGGCCAGGTTCGTCCTCGGCCGCCCGCTCCGAAACGGAGAAGCCCGTACTCCACATCTCTGGCAAAACCCAGACCTCTGCTTGTGAGCCGAGGCTCTGCCAGAGCTTCTCTAAATAAGCGATGTTCTCCTCGGGTTTTTCCCAGGCTATATCCATTTGCACCCAGCCCAGGCGTAAGGTCTCGCTTTGGCCCGGGAAGGCCTCCCAGGTGTGGGTCTGCCCGACCATGGAGAGAAAAGTACATAATTTGCCGAGATAGGCTCCTTGGCTAATCCCTTAGGCGCCTCTGACTACCACGATATTGTACAGCCCCTACCGCATCAGCCCTCAATAAATCACCCAAGGAGGAAAAGCTCATGTTCTATATTCATTAGACACATTTTCTCTGATTCTCTATTTTCAAAAGTTTCTCCCTTAGCTTATATTCCCTCTGCTTATCCGCCTGTGCTATTCCAGATTTTATGAGGTAGGCATTGACGAATATTTTATTTTTCAAATATACATACGCAAAAATCGTGTTTTCACTCACCAGCGAATTCTCTTCTACTTTTATTATGACATCCTTCTTCCAGACATATTCTCGCAGATATTTTACGGCTCTCTCCTTATCAACGACGTCCAGTCCCAAAAACTTCACAAAGAGACCCGTGTCAAGCTCTATTGTATCTTCGCTCACTATTTTGACAACTTTGTACATTTTACCCCTATTAAGGTCTAAATTTCTTGGATCCAGCAGCGGTTTAGCATCTGGTACTGATGGTTCGTAGGGAATGCTGTCCAGCTCAATCTTTTGTGTCCTTTTCACTATTTCCAGATCGAAAAGCTCAAGTAAGAGGTTATTTCCGATTTTATCGTTTATTATCTTGACAAAATTCTCATTTATCTCGTACCCAATCCCGTTTCTTTGTAGTTCAAGGGCGGCCTTAATGGTTGTTCCACTTCCTAAGAAGGGATCAAGCACGACATCACCTATGAGAGAATACATCCTTATTAGCCTCCTTGGTAACTCTTCTGGGAACATGGCCTCGTGATTTATCTGCTTTTCTCCTCCAAACCTCCAGTGTCCAGAAAAGTATTCTTTCCATTCTTCTTTTGTAAGTCTTGACTTTTCCCTTACTTCTTTTGGCACATTTTCTGATTTACCGGGTTTCTTGAAGATTAGAATAAACTCATAGTCTATCTCAATCATGCCATTCGGTGGATATGGATAAGAACCCATCACAGTGGCTCCCCCTGTCGTATTCATTGTCGTCTTTTTTTGCCAGATGATTGCCCCCATGTAGTCAAAACCGATTCTTTCACACTGGGATATAACTTCCGCATGTAACGGAATCACTTTATACCTTCCGTATAGAATAGACCTGGCGAATTGATCCCCTATGTTTATGCATAGTCTCCTTCCGGGCTTTAGAACTCTAAAACATTCCTCCCAAACCCGGTATAAATCTTTGAAGTA
>JAPYWM010000004.1 GCA_028276345.1 Sphingobacterium sp. | reverse complement strand
GGTTTCCCCTTGCTGATAGGCCTTATGGTAATCGTGGGCTGGAGTCAACCCTTGTGGCAGGCTCGGTATTTTGTGCCTTTAGCTATCCTGTACTTTTGGGCTGTGGGGAGTGCGGTGAGTCTCTGGCAGGTGCCTATTCGGGTCTTTTTCATGGGGGGATTAGTAGCGGCCTGGGTAATCTCCTTCCATCCCACGCCCCGACCGCCTGATCCCAGCCTCCCCCAAATCGCCCATGTCATCTCTCAAAAACCTCCCCACCAGCTCCTCATCGTTTCTCCCGGCTTCATGCTCCCAACCCTGGCCTATCCTCTGCGGGAGAAACTCTTTGCAGACGTCACCTTCCCTGACCTGCACCCCGAGCCTTTAGAGCGGCTCTCCCATGAGCTTCGCATCCAGTTGCGTCTTTATGGCGCCACCCGCTATTCTGACCTTCCCGCATGCGAAATCTTAGCCCAAGATACCCTCCTCTGGTTAGACATGGAGGTTTGCTTCTCGGACCCCCATAACCTCCTGGGAGACCTCCTCCTGGAAGACTTCACCCCCATCGCCATCCAGCGCTTGGAGAAAGCTACCCTCACCACTTACCGCCGCCGAACGAACCCCCAGCCCAACTAAAATGTTTTTGGTAACTTAGACCCAGTCTAAATCCAAACAACCTATGCAAACCCAAAATCACCTGCCTGACGACCCCCAAGCGGTCTTAGAAGCCCACTTGGAGAAGGAGTACAAGTGGGGCTTTGAGGTGCCTCTCGAAGAAGAGCTGGCGCCTAAGGGCCTTAGCGAAGACATCATCGAATACATCTGGCAAAAGAAGAACGAACCGCCTTTCATGCTGGACTTTCGCATGCGGGCTTACCGGGCCTGGAAAACCATGAAAGAACCCCACTGGCTCAATGGACATTATGACCCGATTGACTACCAAGATGCCTATTACTACGCCAGCCCGAAGGCCCTCAGTGAAAAACAGCCCAAAAGCCTGGACGAAATAGACCCCGAAATCAAGCGCATGTTTGAGCGGCTGGGCATACCTCTGGAGGAGCAAGCTATCTTAGCCGGCGTCGCCGTCGATGCCGTCCTGGATAGCGTCTCCGTGGCTACTACTTACAAAGAGCGCCTGGCTAAGATGGGTATCATCTTCTGCTCCATGAGTGAAGCCCTCCAAAATCACCCCGACCTCGTCAAAAAATACCTTGGCACCGTCGTACCCTACAATGACAACTTCTTCGCTGCGCTGAATTCCGCCGTTTTTAGTGACGGCTCCTTTGTGTATATTCCGAAGGGGGTGCGTTGTCCCGTGGAGCTTTCTACGTATTTCCGCATCAACGCTCGAAAGACAGGGCAGTTTGAGCGCACGCTCATCGTCGCCGATGAAGGGGCCTACGTCAGCTACTTGGAAGGCTGTACGGCCCCCGCCCGCTCTGAGCACCAGCTCCATGCCGCCGTGGTAGAACTCATTGCCCTACCAGGCAGTTACATCAAGTATTCTACCATTCAAAACTGGTACCCGGGCGATAAGGAAGGCCGGGGTGGCGTGCTCAACTTCGTTACTAAGCGCGGCATCGCCCACGAAAACGCCAAAATCTCCTGGACGCAGCTGGAAACCGGCGCCGCTATCACCTGGAAATACCCCAGCGTCATCCTCAAAGGCGATAATAGCGTCGGGGAGTTTTACTCCGTCGCCGTTACGAATAAGTACCAGCAGGCTGACACGGGCACAAAAATGATTCACATTGGCAAAAACACCCGCAGCCGCATCGTATCCAAGGGCATTTCCGCAGGGAAGAGCAACAATACCTACCGCGGGCTGGTCCAGGTCCTCCCCAGCGCCGAAAACGCCCGCAACTTCTCCCAGTGCGACTCCCTCCTGATTGGCTCTCAATGCGGCGCCCATACCTTCCCCTACATTGAGACCAAAAACCCCACGGCCATCGTAGAACACGAAGCCACGACCTCCCGCATCGGCGAAGAGATTCTCTTTTACTGCAATCAGCGGGGCATCCCCACCCAGGAAGCCGTAGAACTCATCATCAATGGCTACTGCCAAGAAGTCTTAGCCCAGATGCCGTTAGAATTTGCCGTGGAAGCGCGCAAACTCCTCGCCATTAGCCTCGAAGGCAGCGTCGGATAAACCCAAAATCTAAAAAATCTATGCTGGAAATACGAAACCTGCACGCATCTGTAGACGGGAAGCCCATCTTGAAAGGGCTTTCGCTCACCATTAACCCCGGAGAGATTCATGCCATTATGGGCCCCAATGGTGCTGGGAAGAGCACCTTGGCCGCTGTTTTAGCTGGTAAAGAGGGGTATGAGGTGACAGCAGGCGAAGTGCTTTTTGAGGGGCAAGACCTTCTGGCGCTCAGCCCCGAGGAGCGCAGCCACGCGGGCCTATTCTTAGCTTTTCAGTATCCCGTAGAGATACCGGGTGTGAGTATGGTGCAGTTTTTACGGGCCGCGCTCAACGCGCACCGGGCCGCCAAAGGTGAAGAACCCATAGACACCGCCCAGCTCATGAGCCTCCTCCGAGAAAAGGCCGCCCTCCTCAAGTTAGACCCCGCCTTCCTCACCCGAAGCGTCAATGAGGGTTTCTCTGGCGGCGAACGCAAGCGGGCCGAAATCTTCCAAATGGCCGTGCTGAATCCCCGCCTCGCCATCCTCGACGAAACCGATTCCGGACTAGACATAGACGCCCTACGCATCGTCGCCGAAGCCGTCATGAGCCTACACCGCCCCGATAACGCCTTCCTCGTGATCACCCACTACCACCGCATTCTCCAATACCTCACGCCGAACTTCGTGCATATCCTGGCGGATGGGCGGATTGTGCGGACAGGCGGGCCGGAGTTGGCGTTAGCGCTGGAAGAAAAAGGCTACGAACCCTTCCTGTCGCAGGTGGTATGAACACAATCACGGTTACGCCCCTTTCCTTAGAAGCGGGAGCAGCCCACTTAGAGAAGCTTTTGCGAGAAAATACCTCCTCTTTGCCTGGCACCCTTCGAGATAAACTCGCCGCCGCCCAGGGACCCGACACGCTCGCTGCGCTTTTTCCCGGCGAAAGCCTCCATGAAGAGTGGAAATACACCCCCCTCTCCATTCTCCGCACCCCCTGGCAGCTCGGCCAGGCCGTTCTATCCGAAGAACCGTCTCTCCCTTCTTTGCCGGGCGTTTCCCCGCACCCCATCCGCCCAGAGGCCGTAGAAAGCTCGCCAGCCCTGGAGAGCCTTCCCGCGCCCATTACGCCCTGGGAACGGCTCATCCTCTCGGGAGCTACCCGCTATGCGGCAGCCACCCTGCCGAAAGATGGCTTTTACACGCTTGCGGTTAGCCAGCCTACGCCCCAGCAGGCAGCTCCTACTTTCTATGCCTTGCATGTGCCCTCCGGCGTCCAGGCCGAGGTGCTCCTGAATACCCCCACACATCCCGAGGCGCTACTCCTCCTTCAACTGCATATTGCCTTAGAAGCGGGGGCCAGGCTCACGTTCTACCATGCCGCGCCCGAAGGGGTGCAGGGTAGCGTGCTCTTCCTCTTTTCTACTGCCATTGAGCGGGAGGCGCATCTCTCTTTTTACAGCTTTCCCAGTCGGTATCGGTGGATTCGCACGGAGAGCCGGGTACTATTGACAGGCCCGGGAGCAGAAGGCCTCCTTTATGGCGCCCACACCCCCCATGAAAACGAACTCTGCGACACGGCCATTCGCATTTCTCACCTGGCTCCCCACACCCATAGCAACCAGCTTTTCCGCTCTATCGCCTTCAAAGGCGGGCGGCGGGTCTTTCTGGGTCGCATCCATGTGGCCCGCGAAGGCCAGAAAACCAATGCCTACCAATCCCACAAAGCCATCCTCTGGGAAAACGGCGCCGAAGTGTATAGCCGTCCCCAGCTGGAAATCTTCGCCGACGATGTGCGCTGCACCCACGGGGTAACTACCGGCTTCCTGCAAGGGGAGATGCTCTTCTACCTACGTAGCCGGGGCATCCCCGACGCAGCCGCTCGGGCGCTCATCGCCGAGGGCTTCCTCATGGAGGCGCTGGAATCCGTCCCCACCGAAGCCCTACGTACCTACGCCCGGCACAACCTCGGCCTACCTCTATGAACCCCACCCCCCTCCTCGAAAAAGCCCGCCAGCTGCGAGCGGATTTCCCTATTCTCTCGCAGGCACACCCTTCTGGCCGGCCGCTCATCTACTTTGACAATGCTGCCACAGCGCAAAAACCCCGGGTCGTCATCGAGCGCCTCTCCGCCTTCCTCGCTACACAAAATGCCAACATCCACCGGGGCGTCCATTGGCTCTCCCAAGAAGCCACCCACCTCTACGAAAAGGCCCGCGAAACAGTTCAGCACTTCCTCGGGGCCGCTTCACCAGAGGAGATCATTTTCGTCAGGGGCGCCACAGAAGGGATTAACCTCATCGCGCAGGGGCTACGCCGTGCCTACTTTCAGCCAGGCGACGAGATCATTCTCTCCACCCTGGAGCACCACGCGAATATCGTTCCCTGGCAGCTCGTGGCGGAGGAGCTCCCCCTCCGCTTGAAACCCCTTCCCCTCACATCTGCGGGAGCGGTGGATGTCTCTGCGCTTCCAGATTTTCTTTCGCCCAGAACGCGGCTCATTGCCATCACCCACACCTCCAATGGCTTAGGCACTCGCACGCCTATAGAGGAGATCGTAGCCTTCGCTAAGGCGCATGACATTCCCGTCCTCTTAGATGCCTGCCAGAGCATCGTGCACGAAGCCATTGATGTACAGAAGCTACCCGTGGACTTTCTCGTCTTTTCCGGTCACAAGCTGTATGGGCCGACGGGCGTAGGGGTAGTGTACATGCGGCACCCTTGGGGTCGCAAGCTCCCCCCCTATCAGGGTGGGGGGGATATGATTGTGCGGGTGACCTGGGAGAAAACCCGGTATGCCCCACCCCCGGCTAAGTTTGAGGCTGGGACGCCCGCCATTGCTGAAGCTATCGTCCTCGCCACGGCCATCCATTACATCACCGACACCGTTGGCTACGACTTCATCCAGGCGTATGAAGCCTACCTGACCGACCTGGCCGAAGCGCTTTTACGCGACGTGCCCGGACTGACCCTCTATGGCACCGCCCGCCCGAGAGGCCCTATATGGTCTTTCAACATAGAAGGCATTCACCCGCATGACCTGGGCACGTTTCTGGATTCGTGGGGGATCGCCGTGCGCGTGGGGCATCACTGCAACCAGCCGCTTATGGATGCGCTGGGCGTGCCCGCTACCGCCCGCCTCTCCCTCGCTTTCTACAACCTCCCCGAAGAGCTCCAAACCCTCCAAGAGGCCCTCCTGGCCGCAGTAGAATTCTTCCACAAACCCCTACCATCCCTTCGCCATGAGTAGCGAGCTGGAAAGCCTCTATCAGGAAATCATCCTGGAACACAGCCGTTACCCGCGAAACTACGGTCGCCTACCCCAGCCTACCCACCACGCCGAAGGCTACAACCCCTTATGCGGCGACCAGGTGCACCTAACGCTTCAGGTAGATGGGGAGGCCATTCGGGATATTCGTTTTGAAGGGCAGAGCTGCGCCATCTGTAAGGCCTCTGCTTCGGTGATGACCTCCCTCGTCAAAGGCTTGCCTCTAAGCGAAGTGGAGCAGCTGTATGAAGCCTTTCACGCCCTCCTCACCGCAGAAGAGCCACCGACTTTCAGCCACATCGCACCGAAGTACCAGGATTATCTTCTGGCCTTTGGGGCAGTACGAAACTACCCCATGCGGGTCAAGTGCGCTACCCTCCCCTGGCACACCCTCCACGCCGCCCTTCACGAGAGCCACCACGAGCCCGTCTCCACCGAAAATTTATAACTCTATGCAAGACCCTGCCCTCTTGCAAGAAGCTATCATCCGAGCCCTGCAAGAAGTGTATGACCCCGAGATCCCCGTCAATATCTACGAGCTGGGGCTCATCTACCACATTGAGGTCAATCCGCAAGGTCAGGCCAAAATCGTGATGACGCTTACCTCCGCCTTTTGCCCGGCAGCCCAGCATTTGCCCGACGACGTCAAAAAAGCCGTGGAGAAAGTGCCCGGCATCACCAGCGTGGAGGTAGAAGTAACATTTGACCCGCCATGGGATATGAGCCGCCTCAGCGAAAACGCCCGAATTCAATTGGGCCTTCTATGAGGCTTCGTATCTTTGACGTGTGCGGATTTTTCTTCTTGCCCTTTTAGGGGGAGTCGTTCTTCTGGCCCAAGGAAAGGGGAAGGGCGAGGAGATAATTCTCGTCAAGCTCAAGCGCGCGCCCGGCCTCACCAGCGATAACGCCACAGACCCCACCTGGGAAGAAAAACGGGTCAAAGTCCACCTCGCCAACGCCGACTGGGAGAACGCCTTCGACGACCCTGGCAAAGAAGAAGAAGACACCCCTATCTCGCAGTGTTTCATCCCGCAGATCAAGCTCATTACCGAGCGCTATACCTTCGTCATCAGCTTAGGCTGCGGTAATCTCATCACCTTCCAAAATAAAGCTCCCTTCACCCCCTCCAATACTCGCATACAAAATGTCTTTGACTTTTCCGACGAGTTTCGCTATTTTATTGAGAAACTTACCGAAAAGCACCTCAAAATACCGCCCCGTCGCCTCTATAGCGAATACGCCATAGCTTTCATACCGCCTCCGCCCGATATCTCCTACGAAGAGCTGGACTTCCTCATTGGCCAGTCCCGAATCGTCGTAGAAGAGGACGACGAGCCGGACGATGACGTCCCTACCCCCACAGAGTCGCCTGCTGACTGGATGGCTCCTGACGAGGACGAGGAGGATGGGGACTAAATGCTTCCGCCCTAACTTTGTCTCATGAGCCTGACCGAAGGAATGCCAGCCCCGCCTTTTGCGGGTATAGACCAAAATGGAAACCACATTCGTCTGGAAGACCTCCGAGGAAAAAAAGTCATCCTCTACTTCTACCCTAAGGACGATACACCCGGCTGCACCAAAGAAGCCTGTAACCTCCGAGATAACTACGCGGCCCTTCAAGAGGCTGGCTACACCATCATCGGCGTAAGCGCCGACCCCATCGAGTCGCACAAGAAGTTCGCCAACAAATACAACCTCCCCTTCTCGCTCCTCGCCGACCCCGAAAAGAAAATCATCTCAGCCTACCACGCCTGGGGTAAAAAGAAACTCTACGGCAAGGAATACGAGGGCACCCTCCGCATCACCTACATCATCGACGAAAACGGCATTATCTCCCGCATCATCAAGAATGTCAAGCCGGAGCAGCACGCCGATCAGATCCTTGGAACCTAAACCCCCTATCTCATTTCTCGGGGCTGGCGGAGCCCACGATGTACATCTGGGAAACTCGGCCGCCCTCCTCACCTGGGAAGGCGAAACCTTCCTCATAGACTGCGGCTTTACCGTCTATCCCCGCCTCGTCCAGAAAAACCTCGTGGAAAAACCCCAGGCTATCCTCATCACCCACCTCCACGACGACCACATCGGCAGTCTCTCCGCCCTCTTGTACCATCGCCACTTTCTCTCCAAGCTCCCCCCTACGCCCCTTCTCGCCGGCACTCCAGAACTTCGTCAGAAGCTCCATACCTACCTTGCCTACCTCATGGGGGAGCCGCTGGAACGCTTTGCTACTATCCTCGCCCCCGAAGCCTACCGCCCTTATCTGAAAAGCTTTGACACATCGGGCCTTCACATGCCCCACATGCCCAGCGCCGCCTACCTTTTCACCAGTCCCTCGCTAAACCTCCTCTATAGCGGCGATATCGGCAAACCCGTCCCAGCGCTACCCAGCCTTGCTACCCTCCCTATGCTTTGGGTTTTTCACGATGTGGCCTTCCACAGAACCCCTACCCATGCACACTATACCGAGCTGATCCCCTTTTACGAGCAGGGGTACAATCTCTGGGGCTATCACTGCGACCCAGCTCAGGCACCGCCAGATAATCCCATCCCGCTCGTACATAGCACTTTTCTTTTGGGATGATCGGGGCACAGCCGCCTACGCGCTTTTGAAGCGGCAACCTACCCCGACATTCCCACCCCATAGCTGCCAGTAATCCCAGCAGGTTCAGAACCCGCCTATAGGCAGGGCCAGAGCGACTATCACCGAAAGTTTCGTACTTTTGCCCGCCTATGATTATTATAGAGCCGCAAGAGGGAGACAACCTGGAAAAGATGCTGCGTCGCTACAAGCGCAAGTTTGACCGGCTGGGAATCGCCCGCGAAGTGCGGAATAGAATGCACTACATCCCTAAGTCAGTCATCCGGCGCGAGCAGATCAAGCGGGCCGCCTATCGCCAGCGCATCCTGCAGGAAATGCAGGAATAGGCAGTGATCTTAGCTATTGAGACCTCCTGCGACGATACCAGCGTAGCACTTTACGACGGCGAGCGCATCCACGCAGAAATCACCTATCGTCAGGCTATTCATGCCACCTACGGAGGCGTCATTCCGGAATGGGCCTCCCGGGAACATGAAGTCCGACTCCCCCAGGCTATCCGGGAGATTTTCTCGCATGCCCAGATCACATGGGAAGACCTGCGGGCCGTAGCCGCAGCTCAGGGGCCGGGCCTGCTGGGATCCTTGCTGGTAGGGTATACCTTCGCCAAAGCCATCGCCGCCAGTAGCAACATCCCCCTCATTGGCGTCCACCACCTGGAAGCGCACATTGCCTCCCTTTACCTCGGCCATGAAGCGCCCCTTTACCCCTTCGTGGCCCTCGTGGCCACAGGCGGACACACGCATCTCTACCTGGTGGAATCCCCCCTCACCTATCACCTCGTAGGAAAGACACAGGATGATGCAGTGGGGGAGGCGTTTGATAAGATTGCTGCCTGGCTGGGACTCCCTTATCCCGGCGGGCCAGAAATCGAAAACCTTGCAAAAAAGGGTAATCCCCATGCCTACACTTTCCCGACGCCCCGAACAGAAGGCAGGTGGGACTTTAGCTTTAGCGGGCTTAAGAGTACCTTTTTGCAGGTACGGGCCGCCCATCCGGAGCTAACCATAGAAGACCTGTGTGCCTCCTGGCAGGAGCGGGTTTTTCGGTATCTGACGGAGAAGGCGGTAGCTTATGCCCGGGAGGCGGGGGTGCCCCGTATAGCCCTTGTAGGCGGTGTCGCTGCAAATGCCCGCCTGCGAACCCTCTGGCAGGAAGGCGCCAGGGCCGCCAACCTTCAGGCCTACATAGCTCCCCTGCGTTACACCATGGACAACGCCGCCATGATCGCCGTGGCTGGCTGGCACCGCTACGTAAATGGCCTCTACACGCCTATTCTCTCGGCTCCCTTCGCCAGAGGATAGTACCACACCTCATGCGGCCCCACATCAGGTATCTCTATAACGCCCGCCGGCACATAACGCAAAAACCCATTTTTCGCATAAAAGGGCACCGCCGCTATCCGTGCATAGCACCATACCACTTCCACACCTCGGGCCTGTAGAAGCGGCCAGGCAGCCCGCAATAGCCTAGTGCCAATGCCAGCCCGACGTTGATAAGCCGGTGCCGTCGCCATCCCCCGCAGCCGGTAGGCATACCCCCTTATCCCCTCCCAGGGAAACGCCTCCTCATAAAACGACGCTACCCCCACCACCTCCTCCTCCACAAAAGCCGCTAAATGGAGGGTCGTCGGCGCCGCATCCCCTGCAAAGTGAGCTGCTTCCACCGGCCGGCCAGGCCGTAGAACCTCCCACCGCAAGGGTAGAACGACCCGCCAGTCCACCTCGCGAACCTCCACTATGCAAAAGTAACACCTACCTACGAGGAAGCTTGGATCGAGGCATAGCCAAGGAAATGGCACCGATTTGATCCGCCGACACAGCCGAACTGCTGCTCCAGCGTCGCATCACAAGCTTTCAAACCACTTTCTTATCCGCTGGGCCATTAGCTGCCGCCGGTCTTTTAGAAACGTCTCATAATCTGGCACATGTCCTCGCAAGAGGTAATCAGGCAGCGCATTTTGCTCAAAGTTCTCCCGTAGAGTCTTCATACCGGTAATACCCCCATAGCGTATGGGGCCACCGTTTGCCTGGTCCAGAAGCTCTGAGAAATACTTCTCGGGCGGCCTATCCCCAATCGCAATGTTGATCTCGCTTTGCGTTATGGCTAAGTTGGCAATCTGATTGTACTGACTGCGACTCAGGCCTAGGCGTTGAAGGTATTTTCGAGGAAAGATGTGATGCTTATCGCGGCTATGCAAAAGCAAATCTCTCACTGTAATCGCTTTTGAAAGAAAGCCCTTATCCCCGAGGAAAGCCTGTGCAGCCAAAAATGCTATGAAGTATGGAGAGTTTGTAGAGGTAGTTTCCATTTGCAAGGGGAGTTTTCCAGTCCAGAAAGTTTCAGGCAGCTCAGAGGTAATCACGCTCGTGACGTATTCTCTGATGCCTTTTTCGGCGATGCCCCTGATGTCCATGTCAAAGATAGTCTCTATGGCCCCACTATATCGGCCCGTGAGGATGGACATGGCATACCAGCGGCGCACCAGCTTTTCCAGCTCATCTGCACTGAGGTCCGAGGTGCTCCGACCCCGTAGGTAGACCACATAGGCGAAGTTGACCGCATTCCGAGAGATGATGAGATCGCTCGTAACGAACCCCGCCGAACGTAGAATCATGGTGAAGCGCTCAAAGTGGGTTTTGTTTACGAAGGCGAGGATGCCCCTGCGAAGCTTCGCAAAGGATTCGCGGGCGATGTCCTCCTCGTAGGTTTTGGTCTCAAAGTTGCGTCCCGAGAGGAGGGCCACCAGATCACCCATTCTGCCCCGCGCAAACTCCGAGATGGAGACCACCCGGAGGACGTCCGTATAGGTGGGATCGTAAAAGTCGTCCCGCACGCTCCCCAACCAACGGATAGCAGGCCAGAACTCCGACTGCACAAATTCTTTGTCCTGACTTTCGATCCGGTGGACAAAGTCCGGATCCCGAGCCAGCTGGCAGAAGTAGTCTATGGCCTTCCGCAAAAGAGGGCCTCCATAGCTCTCACCAGAGGCAATTTTAGACATGGCGAAATCGGCTTGTGATAGCTCCACCCCCTTTGAATTCACCCGAATAAATATCTCCGTGACCGTCTCAATATCCAAATCATCGGCCAGTTCTATGACTCCCACTTGATGGTGCTCAATATCGCGAAGCTTTTGCAGAGCAGCCTCTATAGCCTCCTCGGAAACGGTGGGGTTTTTAGCACAGTAGTCCCTACGCATCTGGAAAGGACTAAGTGGCGGCTTAGAAGACTCCGGTGACGTAAAGAGCTGGGAGATATCCTTAATCCAGGCGGAATTTTTGTCAATAGCCGGATTAGCAACCTCAAAGCGCTCCTCCTGAGGATTAAAAGCTATTCGGATACGCTCACTCTCATAGTCTTTATTGAGCACCTCACGGCCCAGCAGAGCCGTCATAAGGGCCGTGACACGCTGCTGACCATCTATGAGAATACGCTTCCCCGTTGATAACGTGCCGTCTTTGAGACGTAGCTTAGGCGTACGCCAAGTAATAAGATACCCAATCGGATACCCCCGATATAACGAGTCCAAGAGATCCCGAACCTGCACCGGCTCCCATACAAAAGGCCGTTGAATCTCCGGAATCGCAATCTCCCCTGACTTCACCCAACCTAACAGGGTGTAAATACTATACTGCGCAACCGTGTACCGAGCCATGATAACGTACGCAAAGATACGTGCATTACCCTGCAATAATCCTACTACCTGAATACACAACCCCTACACGTCTATCTTATCAGCCGCTTTCGCCAGAGGATAGTCCCCATCAGAAATCTCTACAATCCCAACCAGTACATACAATACCATTATACAGCGCCTGAAAAATAACGCCAGGTCCGGCTTACTGACATAGCCTGACTTCCACATGCAGCATGCAAATGGTGAGAAGAAAAAGCTCTTCTCAAAAAGGTTGTCAAATAGGAGCCGTAGGGAAATGTACCACACCCCCGCAAAGGGACTAACTTTGCCATACCCATGGCTCCCCCGCCCCAGTCCTTCACGCCGCCCGCTGTGGGCAGAGTCTACTTCGCCGACAACCTAGAAGTCCTTCAGAGTTTGCCCGCTGAATCCGTGGATCTCATTTACATTGACCCGCCCTTCAATACAGGCAGAGTCCAGAAACGTATCCAGATAAAAGCTCGCCGCTCAACGAACGGTGATCGGATAGGTTTTCAGAATCAACGCTACAAAAGCGAAGTTATCAGTAGACAGGCGTTTATAGACTGGTTTGACGACTATTTGGGATTTTTAGAGCCGCGGCTACGAGAAGCATACCGGGTGCTGGCCCCTCACGGCTCCCTTTACTTTCACATTGACTATCGAGAAGTGCATTACTGCAAGCTTCTTCTGGATGATATTTTTGGGCGAGAGGCATTTCTGAATGAAATTATCTGGGCATATGATTATGGTGGGCGGCCGAGGAACCGCTGGGCCCCCAAGCACGATAATATCCTCCTTTATGCAAAGGTGCCGGGGAAGCATATTTTCAACATAGAGGCGATTGAGCGGATTCCGTACTTGGCGCCGGGACTGGTAGGCCCTGAAAAAGCCGCCCGCGGTAAGCTCCCCACGGATGTCTGGTGGCACACTATCGTTCCTACGAATAGCCGAGAAAAAACGGGGTATCCCACGCAAAAGCCTTTGGGGATTTTGCGGCGCATCATTCAAGCCTCCTCTCGTCCGGGGGCCCTAGTGCTGGATTTTTTTGCGGGGAGTGGGACGACTGGCATGGCAGCCCATGCGTTGGGCCGACGCTTCATTCTCGTAGACAATAATCCGCAAGCCTTGGAAGTGATGGCGCAGCGCTTTGCCTCTATTGTGGGGGTAGAGTGGGTGGGGTTTGACCCGGGACCGCATCAGAAAGGCACTTCTCCAAGCCAAAATACCATATCTTTACGGGAAGGCAGCCAAAGCGCTTAGCGCTAAGGACAATAATCAGACGTCAAAGCCTCTCTGACCCGCTTTGGGGGGATTTTCTGGGCTGCCTTAAAGTCGGGGAGGCGGGATTTGAACCCACGACCCCCAGTCCCCTAAACTGGTGCTCTACCGGGCTGAGCTACTCCCCGAAACGGCCCCAAAGATACGCACTTTCTTTTTAGCCGAAGCCGCCAACCACCGCCACCGCCCCGACAGATCACGATATAACGTCGCTTTTAGCCCGAACCTTTGATATAAGTCCCTCACTCGATCTGCCGTGGGTGGATACAATTCTACGATTAGGGTGCCTCCTGGAGAGAGATTTTCTAAAGCTAACTTGCCGAGCTGCTCATAAAACTCTATTTCTTCGCAAAAGACGGCTTCCGGCGGTTCAAAGGCTCGCACGTTGGGCGCGACGAGCTCGCTGTCTGCGAATGGGACATAAGGGGGATTGCTGATGATGAGGTCCCACTGCGTAGATGCCCAATCGGCGGGCGTGGGCGCCTCGAGAAAGTCATGCACCACTGCGAAAACCGCTAAGCCATGAGCCTGGCAGTTCTGGTGGGTGAGTCGGATGGCCTGGGGGTTTTTGTCAATCGCAAAGAGGGTGGTCTGAGGAAAGGCTTTTCCCAGGGCGACGAGGAGGGCACCGCTCCCAGAGCCTACTTCCAGCAGGCGCCTCGGGGGGGACGCGGAGAAGTGCTGGATAGTCCAGGCGATCCACTCTTCGGTTTCTGGGCGGGGGATGAAAACCCCTGGGTTTATGCAGATACGGTGCCCCAGAAACTCCGTATAACCCAGGATGTAGGCGAGGGGCTGGCCCTGCGCGGCGGCGGTAAGGGCAGCTTCCCAGTCGGGGAGGCGGTCGGCAGGAAAAGGCGCTGCCCCCCGGCTGATAAGCCAGAGCGTCTCCCACCCCGGGAGAAAGTGCCGCAGAAAGGTCCGTACTATGGCCTGCGCCTCTGTGAGGGGATAGGTGGCTTCCAGGCGCTGAAGGGCCTGCCGCCGCACCTCCGCCAGCGAGAGAGAAGAACCTATCGACGGCTTATCCATTGGAGGGGATTCTGAGGGGTCTTACCGTGATAGATGAGAAAATAGAGCTGGGGGGGTTCACCCGAAGTGTGCGGCATACGCCCGATAGGCGTGAGAATGGCTACCTGTTGGCCAGACTGGACATAGGTTTCCTCCAGGCCTGCATAGACGGTGCGATAGGTGCCATGCTGAACGATGACGACTTTGCCTTGGAGGGGGAGGGTAGTGACGGCCGTTACTTTCCCGCCGAAGATGACCCGCACCTCTGCCCCCGAGGGTACAGCTATGTAGACCCCCTGGTTGGTGATGGTGCCGCCGCTCTCGTCTTCTACGGTGCCGAAGGGGCTGGTGATGACGGCTTTATCGGATTCTACGGGCCATGGCAAAAGGCCCTTATTCTGCTCAAAGGCCCCGGCGATGCGCACTTCGGCAGCAGTCAGGTCGCGTTTGCGCTGAGCTTCCAACTCTAAGCGGATGAGCTCATCTATGCGTTTTTGGATTTTTTCCAGTTTTTTGCGAGATTCAGATAGCTGCTGTTTGTATGAGCGCTCTTTTTCCTGGAGGCTTTGGTATAGTTGCCGCTTTTCTTTTCGGCTTTTTTCGAGTTCGACGGTCTGCTGAGCATACAGAGCGAGGAGCCGGGCTTTTTCTTCGCGGCTCTGGCGAAGGGCGGCACTGCGGTTTTGGAGGTATGCCTGCGTTCGCCGGATCAGGCGCAGCTGTTCTTCCCGAAAGCGCGAAATAGCCCGTAGGTACAAAAGCCGATAATACGCCTGCTGAAAGCTCTCCGCCGTGAATATCCACACCCAGGGGCTAAGCTGGTTTTGGAGTTTATCGACGAGGTAGAGCGTCCAGAGGTAGTTACGCCAAAGGCGCGTAAGGTCACGATAAAGCGCGAGGTTGAGCGCGGAGAGGTGGTGGATGTCCTGGTCAAGGAGCGCGAGCTCCTGCTGGATGCTCTGGAGAAGCTTTTCCCGGAGCGTAATTTCCCGGCGTAGGAGGGCCAGCTCGGCGAGGGATTTCTGGCGGGCCTGGCGGGTCTGGGATAGGAGCGTCTGGGTTTGCTCTAACTCCTGCTGTAAAGCCAGACGCTGGCGCTCTAACTGCTTTCGCTCAGCTGCATAGTTAGGCGTCTTCTGGGCATTGAGCGGGCTTAGGACGAGCCAAGGCAGGAGGGACAAGTACCCCCGAAGAAAAAGCCTCATCGGCCCAAGTAAATGAGAAGCGCTGAAATGTCTGCAGGGCTAATCCCGCTAATGCGAGCGGCCTGGCGAAGGGTCGTAGGCCGATACTTAGAAAGCTTTTCCCGGGCTTCGTAGGAGAGGCTTTCCAGACGGAAGTAATCCAGGTTTGGCGGGAGGGGAACGTCTTCCAGACGGTGCATCTTCTCAGCCAGGTGGCGATCTTTCTGGATGTAACCGCTGTACTTGATGTCTATCTCTACGGTCTCAATAGTCTCCGGAGCAGTGCGGTTCAGAAGGTCTGATAGGTTGGGCACAGCGCTGGCGAGCAGGGCAAGTGTCAGCTTGGGGCGAGAGAGAAGGGAAGCTAACGGCACTTTGTGGGAGATAGGCGCCTCCTCATGGGCTTCCAGAAAGCGGTTGATCTCTTCGGGCGCTACTTTATAGGCATGGAGGAAGCTCCAGAGGCGGTCGTACTCGGCTCGCCGCTGAAGGAGGCGCTGGTAACGCGCTTCGCTGGCGAGGCCATGGCGGTAAGCTTTTTCGGTGAGGCGCAGGTCGGCATTGTCCTGTCGGAGGGAGAGGCGATACTCTGCCCGGGAGGTAAAGAGCCGGTAGGGTTCGTCTACCCCTTTCGTGATGAGGTCATCTATGAGGACGCCGATATAGGCCTCCTCGCGGGAGAGGGTGAAGGGGGGAAGGCCGAGCACTTTGGCGGCGGCATTAATGCCGGCGATGATGCCCTGGGCGGCGGCCTCCTCATAGCCGGTGGTGCCGTTAATCTGGCCAGCGTGAAAGAGGTTTTCGACGAGCTTGGTTTCCAGGGTAGGGTAGAGCTGGTAAGGCTGGACAAAGTCGTACTCAATCGCATAGCCCGGGCGAAACATGCGGGCCTTCTCGAGACCGGGGATGTGGCGGAGCGCTTCGGCTTGGACAGACTCCGGCAGGGAGGAGGAAAAACCATTGAGATAGACTTCTATGGTATCCCGGCCTTCGGGCTCGATGAAAAGCTGATGACGTTCGCGTTCGGCGAAGCGGACGATTTTGTCTTCAATGGATGGACAATAGCGGGGGCCAATACCCTGGATGCGGCCGGTGAAAAGCGGCGACTCGTCAAAGCCACGAGCGAGGATTTCGTGCACCTTGGGGTTGGTATAAGTGATCCAGCAGGGCAGCTGGTCTTGGAGGGGTGGGGTAGGGAGGTAGGAGAAGCGACCGGGGGGTTCGTCACCGGGCTGTTTTTCCAGCCGGCTATAATCTATGGTTCGGCCATCCAGGCGGGGAGGGGTGCCGGTTTTCATGCGGCCGGTTTCGAACCCTATTTCTCGGAGCTGTTCGGTCAAGCCGTAGCTGGCGGGTTCGCCAATGCGCCCGCCCGTCATCTGCTTAAGGCCAATATGGATAACACCCCCTAAGAAGGTACCTGTAGTGAGAACGACGGTACGGCTGGTGAAGGTTTTGCCGGAACGGCAGACGACGCCCTGGACGCGTTTTTTGTCCGGGGAGAGGAGAAGGGCGACGACGCTATCCTGCCAGAAGTGGAGGGAGGGGATTTGCTCCAGGTGCCAGCGCCAGCGGGCGGCAAAACGGGCACGGTCATTCTGCGCACGAGGACTCCAGAGGGCGGGCCCTTTGGAGCGGTTGAGCATGCGGAATTGGATCATGCTCTCATCCGTAACGAGACCCGAAAGCCCACCCAAGGCATCTATCTCGCGCACGAGCTGGCCTTTGGCGACACCTCCCATAGCGGGGTTGCAGGACATTTGGCCGATCTTGGTCATGTCCATGGTGATGAGCAAGACCTGGCAGCCCATGTGGGCGGCAGCTGCCGCCGCCTCGTTGCCAGCATGACCGGCCCCTACGACAATAACATCATACTCGGGATGTTTCATGTGAAACACGGCTTAGCGGTTTCCAAAGCGCGAGCCAGCGCTCTTCGGCTATGCGCATGCGGAGGCGGGCTTCAGGGGTATCATCCCGATAGCCAAGAAGGTGTAAAAGCGCATGCGCTAACACCCGCCGTAGTTCTTCCCCATAGGATAGCCGAAGGGCCTGCGCTGAGGCCCGAATAAACATCGGACATACGAAGATTTCGGCCAGCAGGGGAGCTCCCGCCGCCTCCCGGTAATCTAAGGTGATAACATCCGTAGGCGTGGACTCCCTAAAAAGCCGCTCATGCAAGGCCTGCATTTCGGGGATAGCGACGAACGTGTATGCAATATGGCCAATCGAAAAAGTCACTCCCTCTAAGGCGAGGCCCTCTCTGAGCCAAATCTTATACCGGCCGGCGGGGCGCAGCCTCCATCCCCCCAGATCCGGTCGGTAATAAAAGGTTATTCGCCCAGCTGGAACTTGAGCTCCACGCATCGGCCGCCCTTCTGATAAGTTACCTCATCCGCAAAAGCGCGCATGAGAAAGATACCCCGCCCCGACTCCGATAAAAGCCGCTCCGCCGTCGTGGGATCTGGTATGCTCGCCGGATCAAAACCCTCTCCCTCATCCTCTACCACGACGCGCAGCTGGGGTAGCTCCGCTGTCCGCTCTATGAGAAGGCGCACCTTTTTAGAGGGGTCTTGCTTATTGCCATGAAGGATGGCATTACTCACGGCCTCGGTAATAGCTACCAGAATACCGCTCTGGTGCTCTTCCGGCACCTCCCAGGCCTGAAATAGCTCCGTCAAAAGCGAGTCCAGCCGCACTAGCTCATCCACATGGCTGAGAAGATGGGTTTCGTACCGGTGGGCTTGGTGCTCAGTTATCCAGCTCATGGCTGCATATAAGATTGAATGAGTTTCTGATACGCCTCCTCAAAAAACCATACAGGCGCCCGAGCCGGGAATAGCGCAGGGGCCGGACGATATACGGGATATACCCCTACCGTCCGCTGGAAAAACTGCTGCGCCGTACGCGACTCCCGCTCGGGACTCAACTCCCGCTCCCGCTGAGACTTTTCATACTCCAAAAGGCGGGTGAGAATAGCCTGCTGCCGCATCAGGCGCTCCCGCGTGATCCGCTGGGTCAAAAAGTCCTTTTCTGCCTCCTGCATCTGCTGAATAAGGTCTTGAAGCTGCCCCTGATCACCCGGATTCTGCCGGAGCCACTCCTGTAAACGAAGCCGAATCAGCTCCTGCTGAGCCGAAAGGCGCGCCCGCTCCTGAGAACCAAGCTCCCCGCCCGGCGACTCCGCCGCTGGATTCGGCTGGGCCATCTTCTCCAGGGCTTCATTAAGCGACTGCTGCAGCTGCCTCAGCTGCGGCACAGGCGACGTGCCTGGCGTATTCTTTTGGCTGCCAGGCCGCTCCCCAGCCTGCCGCTTCTGGCTCTGGCCACTCTGACTCTGCCCTCCTTTGCGACGAACCTTAAACGAACGCTTGCAAGCGCCACCCCCCTGCTGCCGATTCTGCTGCCGCTCCTCCAAAGAGGCTAATAGCTCCGTCATGAGATTCGCTAACCGATTCAACCCCTGTAAAATATACTGCTGCCGCATACCCAGCCGCACCGGATCCTGAAACGACAAGCCCCGAAAATGTTCATCCATATCCCGTAAAAGATCTAGAATCTCATCCGCAATAACTGGTGAGCGCTGTGCAAGCGACCGCAACGTATCCCGAACCAGACGATAATCCTGCGCAATCTCCGCTTGTTTACGCTGTAAAGCTACATAGTTTTTAGATGAGCGGTCTGCCTCCCGAGTCTCCTTCTGAACCGCCTCCTGCCGAAAAGAAAGCTGAAGAATCCCCTTCAAAAGCTGACGCAGAGCCTCATAATCTTCCGCTTCCTCCTGGGAATCAGCCTGCTGCTGACCCTGGTTCATCGCTTCAAGCGCCTGCTCTAAGCGCTGGGCAGCTTCCCGCTGTTCCGACTGAGGAGAAGCCCCCTGTTCCATTTTTTGGAGAGCTTCCTTCATATCTTTGAGCGCTTCACGGAGATATTCTGCGGCTTTACGAAGACTGTCTTTTAGAGTTTCGTTCATCTGCGGGGAATTCTGCAGAAGACTATCCGCCTCCCTCGCAACATTCTGGGTCTCCTCCCGCAGCCGCTCCTGCTGGGCCTTATGCGCGTCGGTACGGAGGGAGTCGGGGGTTTCACTTAGGGCCTTCTGCCTTTCGTGGAGAGCATCCAGCCGGGACATAACCTCCTCTAGCTTGCGAGTCTCCTGGTAGGCAGGCAGGAGGGCCTCCCACCGGTCCAGCTTTTCCCGCCAAGCTTCATAGGCTTTTTCCAGCTCCTGCAAACGACGAGCCGCTTCCACAGAGTCCCGAGATACCGGCGGCTGCGCAAAAATCTGCTCTACCTTCTGCGGATCGGCCGCATCCAGAATCTTTTGAAGGGCTTCCAGCTTCTCTAAAAGCTCCGGCGTAAAAAGATCCTCCTCCGCCGCCAGGCGCTGAAGCGCACGCATCTCACTGCGCAAAGTACGAAACCGTTCAGAAAGCTGCGAAGCCTTCTGCGGCGAGGTAAAGGCTTCCTTCGTTTCTAAAAGACGGTCTAACTCCCGACGAAGGTCTTTAAGCTGCCGGGCAAGAGAATCCTGCAGCTGCGCAAACACCGCTTGCTTCTCTGCCTCGCTCGCTGGCCGCAACGTATACAAGATACTCCGGCTGGCCTTGGGACCAGTTACCGCATCATTATCCCAGACCTCTACATAATACTCCACAGCCTCCCCGGTTTGAATACCCCATTCCTTCCAAGAAAACATCAGCGTCAAGTCCTGCTGCGGACTCGCCGAAATAGCCAAAGGTCGCGCCCGAAAAGCCTCCTCCCTCCCCCCAGGCACCGGACTCTCTATCACCCGATACCACAAAACCCCCCGAGTAAAACCATAATCATCCATTAGCCGCAACCGCACCCGCTGCATATAACTCTCCGGATCAAAGTCTTCCGAAAAAAGCTGCACGACAGGGTAGTTATCCGGATACACCTCCACATACAGGCGAAACGTATCCGCCCCCAGCATACTCCGGAGGATAAGCGGGTACTCAACATCCCGATCAGCTACCCAGGTGGCTTCCCAAAAGCCCTCCCGCAAACGAAGCGATAGCGCAGGAGAAACCACCTCGTATGAGACATCTCCCCGTATCCTCGCCTGCAGATGCAGCCGTGTGCCCCGTAGCACCCGCACGCGCGCCTGCACAAACGTATCCACCCCCTTGCCCGTATAAGCCGGATAGAAAGCCAGCAGCTCTAACTTGTCCAACGCAGGCGGCTCCTGCACCACCAGGCTATAACGCGCAACCTCCTGCGCCCCATCCGAGAGGAAAAATGTAAAAGACTTCTCCAATACAGGGAGGGAGAGCGTGTATAGCTGCGGACTCTGACGTTCCAAGGGCAGAGGGACGCCACCCTCCCGATAGGCACTAAGCATCCGGGGTAGCGTAGTGCCCCGCAAACGAAACGTAAGTGAGAGACTCTCCCCCTTCCGATAAAAAGAACGCAGTCCCTCCACCTCTATTGTGTAAGGCAAAGGAGGGATGAAAGCCTTCGTAGGCTGGAGAAACCGCTGCGCACCACCTCCCACCACCTGCGGCATGCTGAGCCAAATAACGCCCCCCACCAGCAAAAGCCCCAAAAGCAGCAAACCATACCGTCGAATGGCCTTGCGTGGTAAAGCCCCTTCCCAGGGATACCGAAGCACCACCGCCCGTCGCTCTTCTAATGCCAGCACCACTGCCGCATGAAATTCAGAATTCTGCCCCTCAAGCTGCAAAGCATTCAAAAGCTTATCCTGAATCTCCGGAAAGTACCGACCTATCCACCGCGCCGCCTCCTCATCCGAAAGATATCCCCTCAACCGGAACCCATACTGCAAAATCGGCCATAAAACCTTCCGCAATAAAAAATACACAAGCCCCCCCAGCCAAGTAAGCCACAAAAAAAGCCTAACCGGAACACCCCACCAAAAAAGCCCTTCCGTCAAGCTACTCAAAAGAAATACACCCCCGCCCCACAGAAAAACTAAGAAGACACCCCGCAAGATATGAAGCCTATAATAAGCCGCCCGGAACTGCGCAAGTCGCTCCCGAAGGTCTGTCCGCACCACATAGCAAATATACACAATTTCTCCCCGATAGAGGCAGCACCGCCTACCTTAGGGCCTCTTACCCCCAATAGGCTAAGGGGTGTCCCCCATAGCGTGTAACCATTCCTCCCGCGAAAGAGGCCAAGCTCCAGCTAAGCTTGGCACCCCAAAGTATTCTGAAGCACCGCCGAAAACGGCGGCGTATACGCAGGCGGGCGGCACCTACGGTGCCACCCGCCCATAAGCCCACACTAAGCGGCGACTACTGAGGGTCAACCAGGCTATCTCTGAACTGCACTCCGTGATCTCTGCAGTTCAGACGCTAAAACCTCAACGCTTCTCCACAGGGCAGGTATTCACGCCTATGAGATAATACAGCCCACACCGCCCCAAAAGGCCCGTCAAAAACACAATGGCCCCCACCCCCGCCAGCCACCACATACCCGTGTAAGCCCCTACACCCATAGCGACAGCGCCTATCACTAAGCGCAATACCTTGTCAATACCGCCTACGTTCTTTGCGAATTTCATACCAACGTAACTAACATTATTTCCCGGATTTTCGTTTCTGCCGGCGCTCGAGCTCCTCGCTAATCCACCTTAGCTCCCGGCCGCTCTGATCAGAAAGGCTGGAATTCTCCTCAGCCCGCCGAGAAAGGTATGGAAACGCCCGACGCAAAGGCCCAAAAGGAAGGTACTTATACACCCGAAAGCCCGCCTTCGCTAACCCAAAAGACAACGGATCCGCCATCCCATACAGTTGCGAAAACGACAAATGCGGATGCTGCCGGTCTATCCCCTCCATAATCACGTACTGGGCTGCCTTCATGCAGCTGGTGCGATTGTGGGTAGCCACACACAAGCCTACCTCAGATAGCGCCTCCAGACAAAGCATGAGGGCCTGGTCATAAGCAATATCTGTGGAGACCTTGTCGGGATGGATGGGGTCTGGCCATCCATATTCTGCTGCGTGACGCCGCTCCTTTTCTACATAAGCCCCCCGCACCAGCTTGATACCCGGCTTATAGCCATGCATCCGTCGTAAAAGCCCCTGCACATACTCTAACCGATCCCGACGGTACATCTGCACAGTCGTATAAAGTATCGGGTGCTCTTTATTAACTTCTGCCATGAGGCCCTCCACCAGCTCATCTATCGCTCCCTGGAGCCAGCTTTCTTCGGCATCTACCATAAGGATGACACCCTCCTGCACCGCAAGCTGGGCAAGCGCTCGCGTCCGCTCTACCCCCTTCTCATAGAGAGGGGTAAGCGCAGAAGAAAGTCTACCCGCACTTTTTTGCTTCCAGACCAGCGGAGGAGCCAAAGCAGTGAGCTTTACCGCTACGCTGGGAATAAGCTCCCGATGCTGCCCCGCAAAGCGTATCATCTCCTGATACGCCAGAAAAGCCGATTCCTGCTCAGACGCTTCCTCCGACGCCTCTACCGCATAATCCAAAAGCACCTGTACCCCATATTGGCCAAGGTTTTTTGCTACCCGGAGCGCCTCTTCCAGCGTCTCCCCTCCCAGAAAGAGCCGTCCCAGCGTGGCCCGCAGCACCGGCTCCACCGGAAGTCCCCACCGTAGCGCCAGGCTGCCTACACCATTGAGCGCCTTTACTAACCCACCCCATCGCAGCAGGCGAAATATCCACCATGCCCATCGCAGCTCCTCCGTACTCCGATAGCTATACCCCCACGCTGTATTGTCCAGGTCTATCCCTGTCGCTACATGCAAAACGCTCATACCTCCAATAAAAGTTGCAGCTGCTCCTTCAAGAGTCTTAAACGCTCCTGGGTATCCTGATGTTTCTTTCGCTCACGGGCGATGACCTCCGGCGACGCCCGCCCTAAAAATTTCTCATTGCTAAGCCGGCCCTCTATCTCCGATAGAAAGCGCTCCACATGGGCGAGTTCTTTTTCCAGCTTAGCCCGAAGGTCCCGCCACATCATCACATCCCCACTCATCTCCACCTCATACAAATCCGGCCCCATCAAAAACCGAAAGCCCTTTCCTTTGGATGCCGACGCCACCACCTGCCACGCTTCCACCGGCAGGAAGCGTCGAGCCCATCTTTCCGCCTCCTCTACCCATTCGAGCCGCTGCGTCACCACACGCACCCGCAAAACTTCCAGCACAGGAAAACTCTGCATGAGCCCGCGCAGCTTCCGAACCACCTCGTGCGCATACCCCACCTGCTCCAGATAGGCCCTCTCTCCCTCCTCCAAGGGAGGCACCTCCTTCAGCTGCTCCCATGAAAGACTCCGCTCCTCCCCCGCTCCGGTCATTTCGTGCCAAAGCTCCTCCGTAATATAGGGCATGAAGGGATGCAGCAGGGCCAAAAGATACAGCGCCTGCTCTTCTACCTTTCCTAAGAGGGCCACCGGCGGCCCCGGCTTCAGCGCTTCGAGATAAGTATTGCAAAACGCATCCCACACCCCCCGATACAGCACATGCATCGCCTCATGAAACCGATATTCCTCAATAAGCCCTACCACCTCCCTATGAAGGGCCCGCAGGTAGCTATCAAACCACACAAATGCCCGCTGCTGAAAAGGCGTAGGCTCCCCTGACTCCGCCTTCTCACGCCAGAGCCTAAGCAAACGAAAGCTATTCCAGAGTTTGTTACAGAAGTTCTGTCCCTGCTCGCAAAGGCTTTCATCAAAGAGCAGGTCATTCCCTGCCGGTGCACTCATGATAATCCCCATCCGCACGGCATCTGCGCCATAGCGCGCAATCAAGTCCAAGGGATCGGGGGAGTTGCCCAGCGACTTGCTCATCTTTCGCCGTAGACGATCCCGGACAATCCCATGGAGATATACCACCTCAAACGGCCGCTGCCCCGCAAAGTAATACCCCGCCATAATCATCCGAGCTACCCAGAAGAAAAGTATCTCTGGGGCCGTCACCAGCACCTTCGTCGGATAGTAGTAGCGAAAGTCTGGATTTTCCGGCGCCTCAAAAAAGTCAAACACGCTTAAGGGCCAGAGCCACGAAGAGAACCACGTATCCAGTACATCTTCATCCTGGACGAGGGTAGAGGGGTCATAGCCAGCCTTGCGGGCTTCGGCATAAGCCTCCTCCTCCGTTTCCGCTACGAAAACTCGCCCATCCGACGCATACCAGGCCGGAATGCGATGTCCCCACCACAGCTGCCGCGAAATGCACCAGTCCTTCACATTTTCCAGCCAGTGCCGATATGTAGAGAGAAACCGTTCTGGCACCAGCCGAACCTCCCCGGTTTCCACGGCCCTTAGGGCTAACTCAGCGAGTGGCCGCATTCGAACAAACCACTGCTCAGACAGCCGAGGCTCCACCACCGCATCCGTCCGCTC
>JAPYWM010000053.1 GCA_028276345.1 Sphingobacterium sp. | reverse complement strand
TATGACATAGCTACGCTGGTGGCGGAGGCTCGGGCCCGCGGCGCTAAACATGTTGTTTTGACAGGGGGCGAGCCTACCATTCACTCGCTGGGGCCGCTGATCGGGGCGTTGCAAGCAGAAGGGTGCTTTGTCCAGCTGGAGACGGCCGGCATAGGGCCGGTGCCTGAGCCGCAGCCGGACTGGATTACCTTTTCCCCCAAGCGGTTCATGGCGCCGAGGGAAGCATATTACGAGCTGTGCCACGAGCTGAAGATCGTCATTCATGCGCCCAGCGATCTAAGGTGGGCGCAGGCCCAGCGCGGCAAAGTCCCTCGTCCTATTCCAGCCTTCCTTCAGCCGGATGCCTATCAGCCCGCAGCCTTGCAGGAGATTCTGAACTACCTCCAGAAGCACCCCGAATGGCGACTTAGTTTGCAAATTCATCGTTACGTAGGGATACCATGAGACGCGCGGTATTCTTGATAGCTTTAGGGCTTTTCCTCTGGGCGCAGCCAAAGGGAATTTCCCGCCAGGCGTATCAGCTTTATTTAGAGGCGGTTCGGCAGGCGCAGGCAGGCCGCTATGCTGAAGCTAAAACTCGCCTGGAAGAAGCCCTCCGCATAGAGCCCGCCTACGAGGAGGCCTGGCTCCTCTTAGGAAAAGTCACCCTCCAGGCCAAAAACTACGACGACCTTATAGAAGTGGGGCGCAAGATGGAGCAGCATAAAAAGCTCTCATCGGTCGGCCAGGCATGGGGGCAGTACTTTCAGGCGAAAGCGTATGTGGCACAGATGCGGTATGACTCGGCGGAGCGGGTTTTGCGGCGGTTTGTGGTAACAGGTGTAGCGGGAATGCCCCGACGCATTTACGAGGAAGGGGCACAGCTTTTAGAGACCAGCACACATGCCGCTCGCCTCATGCAAAAGCCTGTCCCGCTCAAGCTGGAAAATCTGGGCCCTAACGTCAATAGCCCCTACGAAGAATACCTGCCCAGCCTCACGGCGGATGGGCGCCGGCTCTATTTTACATCCCGGCGGCCGCAGCCCGGGAAGTCCCCCAATCCCCTCTCTGGCGGCTACGACGAAGACCTCTACTGGTGTGAGAAAGACGACGAAGGCCGCTGGAAAGCCGCACAACCCCTTGGTCCCCCTATCAACTCCGACCGCAATGAAGGTGCAGCCTTCTTCTCAGCGGATGGACAGTGGGCCTTCATTACCCTGTGTGATAGACCAGACGGCCGGGGAAGCTGCGATATTTACTTTTCGGAGCTGGATGGTGATCGCTGGCTCCCCCCTAAAAACCTCGGCCCCGTGGTCAATAGCCCTGCTTGGGAGTCTCACCCCTCTCTCACCCACGATCGGAAGCGGCTGTACTTTGCCTCCGGCCGGCCGGGTGGCCAGGGCGGCAGCGATATTTGGTACACAGACTGGAAAGACGGTGCGTGGCAACCGCCCGTCAACCTCGGCCCCCCCATCAATACCCCCGGCAATGAGTACTCCCCCATGATCGCTGCGGATGGACGCACGCTGTACTTTGCTTCTGATTACCACCCTGGCATGGGGGGCATGGATCTCTTTGTGAGTTTTCTCAGCGATACCGGCTGGACGACGCCCAAAAACTTAGGCTATCCCCTCAATACACCCGGTGATGAGCAGACGCTGTGTCTGGATGCCTCAGGACGCATAGCGTATGTGGCGCTGGAGCGGCCCGAAGGAATAGGCCGACAAGATATTTACGTCTTTCCAACCTGGCCGGAGATACAGCCACAGCGGGCGGCTTCGTATGTGCGGGGTTTTGTCTATGATAGCCTGACGAAAGCACCCATACCAGCCCGGGTGCAAATCGTAGACCTGGATAGTCGGGATACGGTGCGAGCCCTTACGGCTAATAAAGCCAGCGGGGAGTTTGTTACCTCCCTGCCGCTGCACAGTCGGTATGCGCTCTTGGTGGAGGCGCCGGAGTATCTGTTCTACAGCCAGCATTTTGACCTGCGGGGAAGTGATCGGGCTTATGAGCTGCGGGTTCCGCTCCTAAGGCCTCGCAAAGGGAGTGCGATTCAACTGCGCAATGTGTTCTTTGAGTTTGACCGGGCAGACCTGAAACCCGAGTCCGAAGTCGAGCTGATGGAGGTGGTTCGGCTCCTTCGGGCGCACCCGAAGTGGAAAGTAGAAGTGCAGGGCCACACGGATAGTATTGGGACAGCAGCGCACAACCAGCAGCTATCGCAGCGGCGCGCAGAAGCGGTACGGCAGTTTTTGATTAGTCGGGGGATTAGGCCGGAGCGGATCCAGGCCCGGGGCTATGGTAGCTCGCGTCCCATTTCGTCCAACGCCACCGACGAGGGGCGTGCCCTCAATCGCCGAACGGAAATAGTCTTTATAGAGGTAGATTAGTCTTTACGGCGAGAGGGTAGCGGGCCAGCCGCTCATAGGTAGCCCCCCCCTGCGAGAGATGCGACTGGAAAAGATACGCCTCGGCAAAAAGAAGCGGCTCCGGGCCCATGCGAAGGGGATAGTCAGATAGGGGGAGGCGATACCCCCTGCGCCGGCGAGCCAACGTCACATGCGGCCGGAATGGCCCCCGAAAAGGCACCCCCAGCAGGCGATGAAGCTTCTGTGCCAGCGCGGATAGGCGCGCATCTTCTTGAAATTCCAGCCATAAGGTGCTCCCATGCCAGTAGAGGCGAGACGGCTCTAAGTAAAAGGCCATCACGCCCTGAAATGCCTCGCGATAGAGGGTTTGCTTAAGAACTTCTACTTGCGTCTCAGGGTAGTCTGCTACGAAGGCCAATGTCAAGTGTAGATTGGCGGATGGAACACGTCGACTACCCGCTGGCAGAGCTAGCGGATAGGAAGCCTCTATCCGCATCAGGCCCTCCATCGAGGGCACAAGCCCCACAAACAAGCGCATACAGCATGGAAGGGTTCTAACTATTTTGTGCTAACAAAAATATAGCAGCATCTGTTCGGGTGAACTTGCGGGGGTATGAGCGGCTTTTTTCTACCTTTGACCGATGCTGCCGCGTGTAGGGCTGATCTTAGGGGCATTTGTTTGGGCACAGGGAGGGGTCCGCATCGGGGAATGGGGGATGTATAGTTGTAACCTGTTTGTGGTGGCGGTGGGGTATACGCCGGGCTATGTATGGGGCCTGTCAACGGAGGGGGTTTTTGTGGTAGAGGAAGAAGGGATGCGGTACCGGGAGCTTTCACGGGTGAGCGGGCTGCATGAGAATGTGCCGACGGCCCTGTACACGACGGCACAAGGGCTGGTATTTTTGGGGTACAAGGATGGGATGGTGCAGTATGGGCGAACACCGGAGGATTTGCAGAGCTGGGGCGACTTAGCGGCGAGCCAGTTTTACACAGCACGGCGGATATGGGACTTTGCGGCGTGGGGAGATAGCCTGGCGATGGCGACGGACTTTGGGGTGGTGGTGTGGCATATTCGGCGGCGAGAAGCGCTATCTACGATAGTACAGCTGCCGGGGCGGCCCTTTGCCAGCCCGGTGCGAAAAGTGCTCTGGAGTCCAGAGGGCCTTTGGGCCATGACAGAAGGAGGTGTTTTCCTTTTGCCCAACGGACGTAGCTGGCAAAGCGGCTGGCAGAAAGTGAGCGGTCCCACCCAAGGCCTTCCCGATACACTCTGGACAGCATGGGCTTACACGCCCCATGGCGTCCTGTCAGCTTGGAAAGATACCCTCTACCGCTGGGAAAATGGGAGCTGGGCCCCTCTCTGGCCAACAGAATTCACCCTACGCGGACGTATCCTGGGCCTCTTCGGCAACGACAAAGTATGGGCTATCTCCAGCACCGACACCTTCGCAAACTATATTGGCCCAGGGGGGACTATTCGACGCCTATGGAATCCAGCTTCGCCTGCCTTGTGGTGCTCCTCCGACCTTCGCATACTGGTGTTAGGATCGGGCTGGAATGCTGGTGCTACGATCGCTATAGGCGAGAATATCCTGCAAACCGTTCAGCATGCTCGGCTAATGGATGGTAGAGCCACCCATGTTTTGCCTACGGATAAGGGCCTATGGTTTATTCACGGGGGAGCGGGCTTCTGGGGGGATGGGTATGGCAGAAGCTTGACGTTTTACCCGCATGGGGCGGCCGCTGGGAAGCTCCTCTCCACGGCAGATATAGGCGGGCGGTCTTCCACGCTTCATCGGGCGCTCGTTAAGGACGGTGCCGGTATCTGGGTCGCCGCTAACACCGGCCTACTGTACATTTCTCAAACTGAGCCTTTCCCTATCACCTACTACACCCCCTATGAGGTTCCTGAATGGGATGGTCTATTCCCCGACGCAAACGGCAAACCCACCTATCTGGGTTTCTCTGCCCTCCACGTAGATCAGTATGGCTATCTCTGGGTCGGCAAACTCTGGGGCCAGTATAACCTCTGGGTTCGTACGCCCCAGGGCCAATGGCTGCGCCTCCCCTATCAGGATGGCTCTGTGAGGCAGATTATTGAAGACCGCCGGGGCTATAAATGGGTACTCTACCAAAATGGCTCTTTGCGCGTTATCAGCGATAATGGCAGTCCGGAAAATATCAGCGGCTACCGTTCGCAGCTCTATACGCCGGGTAATGGCCCCTTGGCTGGCCTCCCGAATACTAACCTCCGATGCATCGCCGCCGACCGCAATAACGCCCTCTGGATAGGCACTGACAAAGGCGTCGCCGTTCTCTACGGAGACCCTTTCACAGGCAACCTCTCGCTCTCTTTGCCCGTTATTGACAACCGCTACCTTCTAGAAGAAGAAAGCATCACCGCTATCGCCGTGGATGGCCAAAACCGCAAGTGGTTCGGCACCCTCAGCAGTGGCATCTATATCACCAATCCTGAGGGCACGCGGCAGATCGCTGCCTTCAGCAGCGCCAATAGTCCCTTGCCTTCCAACTACATTTATAGCATTCGGCCTTGGGACCTCACAGGCGAAACGTTTATTGTTACGTCGGAGGGGATTGTAAGCTATCGGGATTGGGCGACTGAGCCTTCTGAAAGTCTGGATACGCTCCACATTTTCCCCAACCCTGTCCGCCGAAACTACGACGGCCTGGTCGGCATACGCGGCCTGTCAGAGGGGAGCACCGTGCGCATATTTACGGTGGATGGGCAGCTGGTGCGGTATCTCATGGTGTTTGGTGGGCAGGCGGTATGGGACTTGCAAACGATAGATGGGCGCCGGGTCTCGCCGGGTGTGTATCTCATTAGTGCGTTAGATGCGGAAGGACAGCGGGCTGCGGTGGGGAAAATTGTTATACTGGACTAAGCATGCGCGTAGTGGTAGTAGCTTCTGGTGAGCGGGACTGGCTGCGACGACTTTCTCCGCAGAATCTTTCGGTTCCGACCCTTCTGTGGGTAGAGGGGCCGGAAGCGATTGCTGAGAGCCACCGTCTGAGTGCGCTCCTCTCTGAGCGGGGCTACCCTAATCGCTGGCTTCCGCTTTACAGGCGCCCTGCCCTGCGAGAGGAGGCGCTCTCCACCCCTTGGCCCGAAACCCGCCTCGCTACCTACCTCACCGAAGTCCCCTTCCTCGTCCTTAGCGACGCCGAAACCCACCTGCACACCCTCTGGAAAGCCCTGCATACCCAAGGCCTCATCCACGAAACCCTCTTTCTCGTGCGGCATTACAAGCACCCCCTCCTTTTACAAGAAGCGCTCACCCTTCCCTCCGAGCAAAGCGCAGAATGGGCCGCGCGCTACGAAGACCTTCTCCCAGACCTGCAAGCGGCAGCCGCCTGGCAGCCCTGCAAACTCGTCCCTACCCTCCTATGAGTCTCCCCGAAATCAAAACCCCCGCCCTCGTCTTAGGTACCTTTCTTTACGAAGAGAGTAAGCTGATCGCCCACCTGTACACGCGGGCACTGGGACGAGCGGCCTTTGTGGTATCAGGGCCTAAACGGCAACGCTACTTTCAGCGAGGCGCCCTCCTTACAATCCGCTTCTATCACAAGCCCCACCGAGAAGTGCAGCGGCTCTTAGAAGTAGACTGGCTGGCGCTGTATGAGAATCTTCACCATGAAGCCGCTCGGATGCCGTACCTTCTCTTGGCGCTGGAAGTGCTGGATCAGGTGCTGATCGCTCCAGACGAAGCCCTCTTTGACTATCTGGTGAAGGGGCTTCTGACGGTGGATAAGGCAAACGACCCCAGGGCAGCGTTGAAAGATTTTCTGGGGGGGCTTTTGAAGTACTTAGGAGGGGAAGGCCTGCCTCCGGACGCAGACTGGGCTACCTTAGAGGCGCGCTTTGCCGCCCTCGTGCCCGGCTGGAAAACCCTCCAAACCTATTCCCTTCTGGATAGCCTAACTTTGCCCGCCTATGATAGAAAGCTCTGAAAATCCGACACCCGTAGAACCGCTTTTGCAGCAGATCGAGGAGCCGGCGGACCTTCGCCGTCTGCCAAGAGAAAAACTGGACCAGGTGGCCCAGGAACTGCGGACTTTTTTGATCCATCATGCTTCGCAGTTTGGGGGGCATTTCGGGGCGAGCTTAGGCGTAGTGGAGCTAACGGTCGCGCTGCACTACGTGTACAATACCCCGGAGGACCTCCTGGTATGGGATGTAGGGCATCAAGCATACGGGCATAAGGTGCTAACAGGCCGGCGGCGCGTCTTTCACACCAATCGCCTGAAAGATGGTATCTCTGGCTTCCCCAAACGGAAAGAGTCTATCTACGATACATTCGGAGTGGGGCACTCTTCTACGTCTATCTCGGCGGCCCTGGGCATGGCTGAAGCGCTAAAGCACCTCGGGCAAACAGCGCGCAAGGTCGTAGCGGTCATCGGCGATGGTGCCCTCACAGCCGGCCAGGCTTTCGAGGGCCTTAATAACGCCGGCGCCCTCGGGACAGACCTCCTCATCATTCTAAACGACAACCAGATGTCTATTGACCCGAATGTCGGCGCTATCCGGGACTACCTCGCCGGGATCACCGCTTCCAAAACCTATAACCGCTTCCGGGATGACGTCTGGCGCTTTTTGTCTAAGCTCCAAGAGGTTTTTGGCTTGGGAATTCGGGATTATGTGGCCCGGCTGGAAGAAATGCTCACGTTTGTGCTTTCTCGGCCGGCGGTGCTTTTTGAAAGTTTAGGACTGCGCTACTTTGGACCTGTAAATGGGCACGATGTGCAGGGGCTGGTGGATATCTTGTCAGACCTGCGAGGGCTGCCAGGGCCCAAGCTCCTCCATGTCCGCACCGTCAAGGGTAAGGGGTTCGCCCCCGCCGAAAAAGACCAAGTCAAGTGGCATGCCCCGGCCTTTCGGTTTGATGTGGAGACGGGCGAGCCGATCGATCCCCCGTCTAATAAACCCACCCCGCCTAAGTATCAGGATGTTTTTGGGGAGACGGTCTTGGAGCTGGCGGCGCTGGATGAACGCGTCGTGGCTGTTACGCCGGCCATGGTTTCGGGTAGCGGTCTAACGAAAATGCGCCAGCTGATGCCCGAGCGGTGCTACGATGTGGGCATCGCCGAGCAGCATGCCGTAACCTTCAGCGCAGGATTAGTCACGCAGGGAATGAAGGTCTTTTGCAACATCTACTCCACTTTCTTGCAGCGGGCGTATGACCAGGTGATACATGATGTGGCTATTCAGGATTTGCCGGTGATATTTTGTTTAGACCGGGCGGGAGCAGTGGGGGCCGATGGCGCCACCCACCAGGGGCTCTATGATATTGCTTATCTGCGGCCCATTCCCAACCTCATCCTTAGCGCCCCCCTCAATGAATCCGAGCTGCGCAACCTCATGTACACCGCCCTGCATAGTGAAAAGCCCTTTGTCATTCGTTATCCGCGCGGCAATGGCGTGATGATAGAGTGGCGTACGCCTTTTGAGCTTCTGCCTATTGGCAAAGGGCGTTTGCTTACGCCTGGCGAAAATGTAGCGATCCTCTCTTATGGTCACATTGGCAATGAGGTCATCAAAGCCCTCAAGCGGCTCCATGAGGCGGGGTATTACCCAGCGCATTACGACCTTCGGTTCGCTAAGCCCCTCGACGAAGAGCTGCTGCACGAAGTGGCCAAGCGGTATCGTTACATCATCACCGTAGAGGATGGCGTGAAAATAGGCGGGGTAGGTTCGGCCATTCTGGAATGGCTCCACGAGGCTGGATATCTCATTCCTGTCCGGCGCTTGGGTGCCCCCGATATAGTGGTAGAGCATGCCACGCAGGCGGAGCAGTATGCCCTCTGCGGCTATGATGCTGCACACATAGAGCTCGCCGTCCGGGAAGCCTTTGAAAAAGTCATAGCCCGATCGTAATGGAGGTAGTTTTAGCGCTCACCTTCGTCGCGGGCTATACGCTTATAGC